>CAIRND010000285.1 GCA_903879825.1 uncultured Geobacteraceae bacterium | reverse complement strand
GTCGTGGTAGAAATTATTCTGGCCGGATCCCCCAGCTTTTCCACCTGCACCACAAAATCCACGTTGGCCTGCGAGATGCTTATCGGCGTGGCGGGGTACGGAACCAGATTGTCGGTTACGGCAACGACGGTCCGGGCGTGGAGCGCGTCCGTCATGGCATAGCCGAGACTGCCGCAGGCCGAGGGGCCGGAAAAGCCGTTCATGTTACCGTATTCATCACAGCAGGGAGCGGCGATAAAGGCCACATCCACCATGACTTCGCCGGTTATCAGAGAACGGGCACGGCCGCCGTGGGAACGGATGGTCACCGGGCAGTGCAACTCACCCTTTGAGATAAGTTCACCAATCAGCCCGTTCACGCCGCCTTCCAGTCCGGTTATAACCCCTTTGCGGATAAACGGGATCAATTCGGCGTGAATCGGATGGATGGAACTTGAAGCGATGGTAATATTTCTGATGCCGAGGAGATCGATCTCCCGTACCACCTGATTAAGCAGAAAATCCCCGTTTCTGAGGGCATGGTGGGTCGAGATGGTCATTCCGTCCTTCAGCCCCGCAGCCAGAATCACCTCTCGCAGAGTCCCGATCAGTTTGCTATGGCCCGGATTGACCCTCTTTATCGCACGGGTGGAGCGGAGACTCGTTGGCTGAAGCGACCAGGGGTCGTGGTAGGGGATGCATGTTTTGCCGAAAAAAGTTTCGGGTATGTGACGGCCCAGGCTATTCAGCGCCATAAATTACCTCCTCGTCAATGATGTCATCCACCAGGCCATGAGCATGAGCGGTTCGCAGCACCCGTGCGGCGCGCTTGACCACCGGTGCATCCACCATTTTGCCTCCCAGAGAGATAACGCCGGTTCCCATCAGTCGCGCCCGTTTGATAGCATCGATCACCTGAAGCGCATACTCTATCTCCTCTTTCTTCGGGGCAAATACCTCGTGAATAACATCTATCTGGCGCGGATTTACCAGGCATTTACCGGTGTAGCCGAGCGTCTTGATCAACTCCGTTTCCCGGCGCAGTCCTTCCATGTCGCCCACATCGGCAAAAATGCTGTCCAAAGCCTGAATGCCGACAGCCTTTGCGGCCCACAACACCCGGGTGCGGGCGTTGAAAAGTTCCTCGCCCCCCTTGGTACGCTCGATTTCCATGCTGGCGGTGTAATCTTCTGCGCCGAAAGCCAGAGCGAAGATTCGTGTGGAGGTGCGGGCGATATCGATAACATTTATGACGCCGCTGGCGCTCTCAATTGACGGGAGGATACCGAAACGACCGATTTCCAGGCCCAATTCCTCTTCGAATTCAGTCAGCAGCGTGTCAAGCCGCTCAACAATCTCCGGGGTGTCAGCCTTGGGAAGGCGAATGCCATCGGGAAGTGCAGGCAGCACCTCCTTCAGGTCATTAAGTCCCCATTTGCTTTGCAGAGGGTTAATGCGAACCAGCACCTCTTTATTGCGGTCGGTATAGTTTTCCAGGAAACGTTTGACCAGGGTTCGGGCGGCATCTTTCTCGTTCAGTGGAACAGCATCTTCCAGGTCGATGATCACCCCGTCACACTCGAAAAGGTGAATATTTTGCAGCATGGATGGCATATTGCCCGGTACATAGAGCAATGAGCGCCGTAATCTGAAATCGGCCATAGTATTATTCCCCGTTGATATAGTAGGTGGAAATTCCGCTTGCCGAAACGTGGCGTTCGACCCCTTCCACCTCAAGTTCGGTCAGGATAATTTCACAGGTGGCATACACTTTGGCATCGAACAGGTGGCCGCCAACGACTTCACCGGATGATTTTCCAACCATGATATGCAGGTGGCAATCCAGCAGCACATCTTCGCCGGGAAAAATGTTTCCCACCAGGCTGAGCAGTTCCAGCGGTCCCTCCAATTCGTGGATGGTAATCCGGGCCGGTGTGATCGGCAGCTTGGCGCCGTTCTTGATGCCCCGCAGGCGAACATGTTTCACGGATCCGACCGCTGAAAGAATTACCGCATTGTGGACGTTTTCCTTATAGGCGAATTGCAGAATTTTGTCGGTCAGGCTTTCTCCCGGAGTGATCTTGATAATAAAGCGCCGCCCCTGACGACATTCCTTGTACCAGAGTCCATCCATGTTTTAAACCTCCCCGCCCCGTTTGAGAGCCGTTTCCAGCCGGGCTTCAATGGCATAGTCCAGTGCTCCCCGATCGGTGACATGAATCTTTCCGGTCGTAACTCCCTGAGTCGCAAGAACCAGGTCGATCTTTTGACGGATCAGATGTTCAAACTGTTTTTTTACCGTAGAGTCGATTTCGACAGTCAATGTCTCCGCCGGTTCAACAAATACCATCAGGTCGCTGGATTGCATGGTGCCGGCCTGCGCCTTTTTCACGATCCTCATTTTAATGCCTCCCCTTGTTTTGATGCACCCGTTCTCGTATGGATGCTGCTTCGGCAGAACGGAGCCAGGCCAGAGTTGACTCAGGAACCAACTCAGCTACGCCGGTCCAATCCTCATCTGCCAGCTTTGCCCGTACCTGAGAAGCGCTGATGGCACCCTGGTCGGTATGCTTTCGTTCGATCTCCACAACCTCAATCCAATAGTTCGGCAGTACCCGTTTCATGGCCTCGTTATATCCGGCGGTGATTTCACAGTATGGTTCGGTCCCGGCAAAACGCGTTGAAATGCCGAAAGGGGGCGCAATGCGTGCGGCAAACAGGGCCAGGTCAAGCTCCATCTGGATCAAGGCTACCGGGTCTCGCTCTTTGAAAAAGTAGGCGGGGAAGGTTACGTTGCTTATAGAGTAGTGCGAGGTGTCCAGAACGGTCACGTTGGGGACGTCGCGTACGCCCTCCTGTACCAGGCGTATGCGAACTTCAAAAGGAAAGACGGAGCGGTCTTCGCGCACAACAAAAATGTAAAGATGGTCCACACGGTGGGCGGCGGTCTCAATTAGATGGCGGTGCCCCAGGGTGAAGGGGTTGCAATTCATCACAACGGCGCCGTTAGCGCCGGGTCGGATCAGGTGGTGCGCAGAAGCAAGCCACTGTTCAAGGCCCGTGCCGTATTCCAGCAGTGCCACCCGCTCATGACAGACCAGCAGAGAGAAGTTCAGCGCCTCAAAGGAGGTGGCATATTCGGGTTTTGTGTACACGAAAAGGGATTCAAAGCCGGCGCTAAAGCCGCGATTGACCAGGTCGGTGACAATTTCTCCGAGAAGGGCTCCGCTCTGGTGCGACGGCTCTATGGCTAACATTTTAAGGATGTTGCCCGCCCGAGCCCCGACGGCAACAAGTTTGCCGTTTTCAAAGACGCCCGCAAGGTTGTCGAAACCGTTCTCAAAGGTAAGTCCGTTTCGTTGGATAAAATCCCGTGCTGCACTGACATCTGCAGCACAGGTCAATTCCGTAACCATGGCGCCACCCCGTAAAAGGTTGTTTTAAAATAGTCCCGAATCTAAGTGGCCTGTCAATCGTCCGCTGATGATGCAGCATGGTCGGAGATGCCCCTGTTGAATCGCTATGCCTGGTGAGTCCGGTCATGTTTTCGACAGTCTCAGGACGAACTGATTCTGTCTCAGGCCCTTTTAATCGACAGGTATGAGTTTACCAGAATCCATCTTTCTGTCCAGATTGCCCCTGTTGTTTCGTTCTCATTTCAGAGCGGTGGGGTGGTAAAATAGTCGATGGATTTAGATAAAATATTCAATTGGTAAGTACAATTTACCGTACCCTATGTTATTCCAGTATTGGTTGTCAACATACTTATTTAACGCATGAAATAAAAAGCTTGACATGCATTATATAAATGCTAAAAGAGTGTATACAGAATTGGTAAGACAAATATTTGTTGATGTATTCGCTGTGTTTTAAAATCGTTTATGGCCAAAGGGGGCGGAACATGATGTACGAGCAATTCAAGATCAGGGCTGAAGGGGTTGGTTCAGAAGTCTATCGTTTTCAAACGAAAGCCGAGGCGCTCGATTTTATTATTCCGTTCCTGCAGAAAGAAGGCGTGACTGATGCTCCCCATGGTTATGCACTCTGGGCCGAAGGTCCATTTTTAAACGGAATCGATAGAACACCGCTTCATAATGCAGTCCCCGGACTGAAATTCGAAGTGTCCCGTCAGTTGGCTGCTGATTGCCTGGTCGGCATCAGTGAAGTCGGCTATGCACTGACGGATACCGGTTCACTGGTAACGGATCAGACGGCTGTTGAACAGCGACTGGTTTCTACTCTTGCCGTCATCCATATCGCCTTGATCGGCACGGACAAAATTCTGAACGGTAAAATGGACGTATTCAAAATAATAAATCCTGGCAATAGCAAGTATATCGCCTTTATTACCGGACCCAGTCGCACCGCCGATATTGAACGCGTGTTGACAATCGGAGTACACGGCCCGAAGCGACTGGTAATCATTTTTGTTGATGACATGGGAGGAGCTAACTAATGAAAAGCGATTTCAAGGAATCCATCAGCAAAGCGGTTAACAACACGATCCTCACCGGCGCACTCGGTAAGTTTTCTGAAGCATATAAAGTCAACCGCGCTAAAGCGTATGAAGGAATCGACTTTGAAGCACTGCGTCAGAATATTGCCGACCGGAAAGCGTACGCCGCAACACACATTGATCTTCTCGCCGCCGCATTTAAAATAAAGGCTGAAGCCGCAGGCGCCAAGGTTTATCTGGCAGACAGCCCCGAAAAGGTTAAGGAATATATTCTGAAGGTGGCCAGAGACAACAACGTAAAAACAGTTGTCAAATCGAAGTCCATGGCCAGTGAAGAAATCCATCTTAATAAATTCCTTGAAGAAAACGGCATGTCGGTACGAGAAACCGATCTGGGTGAATGGATTATTCAGCTTGCCGGTCAGCGGCCGTCACATATGGTTATGCCGGCAATTCATATGACCAAGGAAGAGGTCTCGGAACTCTTTAGCAAGGCGGTCGGAGAACGACTCAGTACCGACATCCCCCGACTTGTGGAGGTGGCACGAAAGGAATTGCGCTCCAAATTTCTTGAAGCCGATATGGGTATTTCCGGCGGTAACCTGGCGGTAGCCGAGACCGGGAGCATCGTTCTGGTCACCAATGAGGGTAACGCCAGAATGGTAACCACCCTGCCGAAAGTTCATGTGGCACTGGTCGGCATAGAAAAGTTCGTCGAAAAATTTGAAGATATCGTGCCTGTGTTGGAAGCTCTCCCGCGCAGCGCCACTGCTCAGTTACTGACAAGTTATGTTTCGATTATCACCGGCGCTACCGAAAACACCGACGGCTCCATGAAAGATCTGCACATCGTTCTGATGGACAACCGCCGTACTGAAATGTCCAAAGACACCAAGTTCGTGCAGGCGATGCAGTGCATCAGATGCGGTTCGTGCCTGAACGTCTGCCCCATCTACCGCCTCGTCGGCGGCCATGTATTCGGCAGTGTCTATACTGGCGGCATCGGTACCATTTTGACCGCCTGGTTTGAACAGTTGCAAAACTCGGAGGATATTCAGGGCCTCTGTATTCAGTGCGGAAACTGCAAGGATATCTGCCCCGGCATGCTTGATATCCCCGATATGATTATGGAGATCAGACGCCGTCTGGCCGTGGAAAAAGGGCAATCATTTGTCCAGAAAGCTATATTCACGGTAGTCAATAATCGCAAGCTCTTCCATACCATGCTGCGTGCCGCTTCGGTTGCCGGTACGCCGTTTACCTCGGGCGCTTTTATTCGTCATCTGCCGTTTTTCCTGTCCGATTTAACCGAAGGCCGCAGTCTCCCGGCCATTGCTGCCGAACCCTTCAGAGATACATTCAAAAAGATTAAACAGCCAAAACTGAAAGAAAAAGTTGCTTTCTATGCCGGTTGCCTGATCGACTTTGCCTACCCGGAAATGGGCGTGTCGCTCGTCAAAATCCTTAACAAAGCCGGAATTGAAGTCATCTTCCCGGAAGACCAGACCTGCTGCGGTGCCCCGGCACGCTACAACGGTGCCTATGAAGTTGCGGCCAATAATGCCACCGACAATATCAACGCCCTGCTCAAAGAGGATGTCGATTATATCGTTTCGGCCTGTCCTACCTGTACCGTGGCGCTTGATCATGAATTCATCAGCACCTTTACCAGCCTTGGTCAGACGGAAATGCTTCCCAAAGCAAAAATACTCGCGGCAAAAACGATCGACTTTTCAACTCTGGTCAAAAAGCTGGTTGATGAAGGGCGTCTGACGCCCACCCAGGGACGAAAGCTGGGCTCAATCACCTATCACGACTCCTGCCATCTGAAGAGAACGCTGAAAGTCTCTGACGAACCTCGTGAGCTGCTTCAGAAGGTGGGCTATGAACTGACTGAAATGTTTGAATGCGATACCTGCTGCGGCATGGGCGGTTCCTATTCAATCAAGCTGCCGGAAATATCAGGGCCGATCCTTCAGCGAAAACTGACCAACATCAAGAGCACCGGTGCCGCCATAGTAGCCATGGATTGCCCGGGTTGCGTGATGCAGATCAGAGGCGGAATGGATCAGGATGGAGCAAAAATAAAAGTTATGCATACGGTTGAACTGTTGGCGGAGCAACTGCTCTCAGACAAGTAGATTTTGAGTAAAAGCATCTAAAACGCGTTTTCACCGTAGTCGTAGCAGCTTCATACCCCCAAGATGGAAAGGAGTAACATCATGCCCTGGATTCAAACGTACACCCCTGCTGGAGGCAGTCTCGGTTTGTCGGCACTTATCGCCTCCATCCCCCTCATCGTCATTTTTATCTGTCTCGCCGTGCTTAAAATGAAAGCACATAAAGCGGGACCTCTGGCAGTCGCCTCAGCAATCGGTATCGCCGTAGCCGTATGGGGGATGCCGGTCAAGCTGGCAGGTCTCGCCTTCGCACAAGGCGCCGCTTTTGGCCTCTTCCCGGTCTTCTATATCGTTATCACAACACTGTTCCTCTACAACATCACCGTCAAGGGTGGGCAGTTTGAGGTTATCCGGGCATCACTGGCCGGTGTCACCGGTGACCGACGTATCCAGGCGCTTCTGATCGCTTTCTGTTTCGGCGCTTTCATTGAGGGCGCCGCAGGGTTCGGTACCCCCGTCGCCATTGCCGGCGCGACACTGGTCGGCCTCGGTTTCCGCCCTCTGTATGCTGCCGGTGTCTGCCTGATAGCCAACACCGCTCCGGTTGCCTTCGGCGCCATCGGCATTCCGGTTGTCGCTCTGGCTGGTGTCATGGGTTATGGTGATGACGGCTTGATGAAGCTTTCTACCATGGTCGGTCGTCAACTCCCCTTCATCTCGGTCTTTATACCCTTCTACGTCATATTGATCATGGTCGGCTTTAAGAAGACCATCGAAGTCCTGCCTGCCATCATCGTCTGCGGCGTGACCTTCGCCGTCGGTCAGTGGGCCACCGCCAGTTATCTCGGTCCTTACCTCCCTGATATCATCTCCTCACTGGCCGCTATGGCCGCTCTGGTTGCCCTGCTGCAAGTCTGGCAGCCGAAAGAAAACTATGTATTTGATCACGAAACAAGCAGCGGTACAAAAGAGCAACACCACTACTCAGTGGGCGAAGTGTTCCGCGCCTGGGCTCCCTATTTGGCTCTGACCGTCATGGTACTGTTGTGGGGTATCCCTTCAATCAAAACAGAACTTGATAAGAGCAAGGTTGTTGTCACCGTCGCCGGACTCGATAGTATGATCGTCAAGAAGGTTTCTAAGCCGGAAGACGGACTTAAAAAAATTGCTGCTGTCACCGCAGAGGCTGATAAGTTACTGGCCGCATTGCCGACAACCGAGCCGAAGCTCGGCGCCGCTATCGCGATGCTGAATGAGCTGAAGGGACTGGAAGGGAAGTTCCTGCCGGTTGAACAGGGAATGGCCGGTCAGGGTGCCGTGCTGACAGAAGAGCGCAATGCCGGCTTCAACGCCATTGCCAAGAAAAGTGCCGATATCCAGAAACTGGTCAAGGATGACCTGGAAAAAAACAAGATAGTCGCAAAAGATCAATTTAAGCCACTGGTTAAAGCACTTGCCGACCAGCTCCCGATCAAATTGCCTGCCAAATATAACTTCAACTTCATGTCCGCCGCCGGTACCGCCATCCTTATCGCCGCCTTCTTCTCTGCATTGATCTGCGGCGTTGGTTTTGGCGATGTCGTCAAACTGGCCGGAAAAACCCTCTATGACATGCGTTTCCCGGCGATCACTGTCGGCTCCGTACTCGGTTTGGCATACGTTATGAACACCTCCGGTATGACTAACTGTCTCGGCTTGGTCTTCACCAAAACCGGTCACTGGTTCCCGTTTATCTCCCCGTTTCTCGGCTGGTTGGGCGTATTCCTGACCGGTTCAGATACTTCCAGTAACGTACTTTTTGGTGGATTACAGAAAGCCACTGCCGAGCAACTTGGTCTCAACCCGATCCTGACCGGCGCAGCAAACACCAGCGGCGGCGTCATGGGCAAGATGCTTTCACCGCAATCATTGGCGGTCGCCACTGCCGCCTGCGGTATGGTCGGTGAGGAAGGCACCCTGTTCCGCTTTACCCTGAAGCACTCGATTTTCCTGACGATCATAGTCGGCGTCATTGTTTATCTGCAGGCATATTACCTCCAGTGGATGATTCCATAACCACCCCCCAGCCCCCTCCTTGTTTATCGGAAGGAGGGGGAGCCAAAAGCGCAATTAAATATAACACAATCACCACGGGAGGTTGGGATGCTTGATAAAACAATAATTGAAAAACTTGAAATGCTGGTTGGAAAAGAAAATGTATTGACGAGCAAAGTTGACATGGTTGCGTACAGCTACGATGCCACTGCCGATATGCCTCATCAGCTTCCCGACGTGGTTGTCATGCCGACCAGCAGTGAAATGGTACAGCAGATCGTTCATCTTGCCCGGGCCAACAAAATTGCCATTTATCCCCGTGGTGCGGGATCGAACCTCAGTGGCGGCACAATTCCGCTTAAAAAGGGCATCGTCCTCTCCTTTCAGAGAATGAATAAAATCCTCGATATCGATCCTGCCAACCTTACTGCCGTTGTTCAGCCTGGCGTTGTTATCGCGGCACTTAATTCAGCCGTTGCTGAGTTTGGCCTCATCTATCCCCCTGATCCGGGTACGGTTGCCACCGCTACCATGGGTGGTTCTGCTGCAGAAAATTCCGGCGGTCTGCGCGGGCTTAAATATGGCGTCACCAAGAATTACATCATGGGTATGGAAGTCGTTCTGGCTAATGGCGAAAAAGTCCGTTTTGGTGGGAAAACCGTAAAAAATGTCACCGCGTACGATTTCTCGAACCTTTTTGTCGGTTCGGAAGGGACGCTTGGCATCACAACCGAATTAACCTGCAAGTTGATTCCGGCCCCGAAATACCGTCGTACCATGATCGGCATTTTCAGCACACTGGAAGATGCGGGTAACGCTGTCGCCGGCATCATTGCTGCGCAGGTAATTCCGGCAACGCTTGAAATTATGGACAACAAAACTATTCGAACCGTAGAGGCTTTTGCCAATATCGGTCTTCCTGTTGAAGCAAAAGCGATGCTGCTGTGCGAAGTTGACGGTATGTCGCAGGATCTTATTGCCACGGAGGCCGAGGCGGTTATTGAAGTCTTCAAGAAAAACAACTGCGAGTACAAAACAGCAAATAGCGATGTCGAGCGTGACCAACTCTGGGCTGCCCGTCGCAACGCATTGCCGGCGCTCGCCTCTCTTAACAATACCTGCATCGTCGAAGACGCAACCGTGCCACGCAGCCGCATCACGGAAATGCTGGTTGCCTGTGAAAAAATCGCCACAAAACACAACGTCACCATTGGTACCTTTGGTCATGCCGGTGACGGCAATCTGCACCCGACTATTCTGTACGATATGTACGACAAGGCTGAGACGGCTCGGGTACACGAGGCGATTGACGAAATCTTCGCAACGGCACTTGCGCTTGATGGCACTCTCTCCGGTGAACACGGTATCGGTATGGCAAAGATGAAGTATCTGGGTAATGAACTGGGCCAAAGTGGACTTAACCTGATGAAATGCATAAAAGAATCACTTGACCCGGAATACATGCTGAACCCGGGGAAGATGGTTCCCCTGAAAGAGGTGTAGTCATGGCTACCGTGAACGCACCCGTAACAGCAAAAGCCGGAAAAACGACCAAAACGTATCACGATGATCTGAAGATGGTTCAAAACGAAATAGATAAATGTATGAAATGCGGCAACTGCATGGCTGTCTGCCCGGTGTACAGCACGGACAAAAGTGAAACGGCTGTCACCAGATCAAAAATTGCCATAGCCAATGCCATTTTGCACGGCGAGCTGTCACTGACCGACCCGGATGTTTCCGAAATGGTCTTCAACTGTCTTGTCTGTAAATCATGTATGACCAACTGTCCGACCAAAGTTAACTTTGACAAGATTATGCTTGGCCTCAGAGCCGCTCTTGTTCGCGAGAACGGGCTGCCGTGGCTCAAAAAAATGATCTTTTCCACTCTGAAGCACCCGAAAATGTTTGATGCCGCCATGAAGCTCGGTGCATCGCTGCAGGGGATTGCCTTCAAGGGTGATAAAAATATGAAAGCCATCTCACCCCGGTCGCCGTTTGCCTTTGTCGGTGGCAGCATGGGTTTTGATGCTGATCGCAAAATGCCGGAACTGACCGGATCTACACTTCGGGATCGAATCGCCGATGTCGTCACGCCCAAAAGCGCCACAATGAAGGTGGCTTTCTTTACCGGCGACTCACTCAATTATTTTTATCCCGATGCCGGTATGGATCTGATTGAGGTTTT
>CAIRND010000284.1 GCA_903879825.1 uncultured Geobacteraceae bacterium | reverse complement strand
GCTACGATGCAACGAGAGGCAAACACTTAAAGGATTTTGGGTTAAACCAGTCTAAATGCTTTTAGCCTTACGTTGCGTCGTTGCGCCGTCGCGTGAGATACGGTTTTTAAAGATGGAAACCATTGTCACGCAACGCTGCTACGACGCAACGAGAAGCAAACCCTTAAAGGATTTTGGGTTAAACCAGTCTAAATGCTTTTAGCCTTACGTTGCGTCGTTGCGCCGCCGCGTGAGATACGGGTTTTATGGGTTTGGTGTAATGGTTGATCACAGGCGCACAATTTTTTCCCGTGAAAAAACTTATTGTTATGAAATGCCTCGTGAGAGGGGAGGGGAACCAATTGAAAGATATAAACGATGATGATACTCCGTGCATGCGCGTGTGCATGGCATGGCAAAAATTGGCTCAATCGGCAGCGCAGCCAATGCTATGGATACATCTGACGCAGTGTTACGCCAATGCCGGATTGCATTGGCAGGCGGGCCATGTTGCGCGGTTGGCGCTGCGAGCTGATGCCTCCTTGCTGCCGCAATTGCTGGTTCTCAATCTTGGGCCGTGGCAGGACACGTCTGTCGGTGATGCCTTGCTTGGGCGGGCGGTACTGCCGGAGGCGGCTGAATTAGCGGAGCAGTTTTATGAGCGGCTTGCCATATGCCCCGGTGACTGGCTTACCTGGCTGTACCAGGCGCGTTTGCAGGAAATGCGGGTGGCGCCGGAAATGAGTGATAAAACTCCTCGGATGGCTGGTGACCGGCCACACGCGGACTATGCGCTGCAACAGGCTCAGAATCTGGAATATCTGCCCGGTGAATCTTTGCACTGGATGGGAGTCTGGCGTTTAAAAGCAGGTGACGCCGATGGCGCCGTTGCGGCCTTGTCCAGTCTTCTGTACGTGCATCCGGATCGCTATAGTACATTGATGTACCTGGGTGAGGCGCTCTTGCAGGTCGGCCTTGTGTTCGCAGCCGAAAAGGCCTTTGCGCGCGCGGCATTGTCGCCCATCCCGGTTTTCTAACGGAAGGAAAATTAGATGCCAATTCAGCCAATCATGCATGATTTTACTATTGAATTTTCTGATGCCGACCGGGGGAAAAGCGGGGTGTTACAGTCAACCATTGGCCGTCATCACTCGGAGACCGAAGGACAGCTTGTGGCCAGACTGTTGGCATATCTGCTTTATTATGAGTCTGACCTTGAGTTTGTCACGAGATCCGGTACGGGTGATGAGCCTGAGCTCTGGTCAAAAGGGGTGGATGATAAAGTGGTTCATTGGGTGGACGTCGGCTTGCCGGAAAGGGATCGTCTTATTACCGCAAGCCGTCATGCACAACGTGTCGGCCTTGTTGCCTGGGGGAAAACATTACATAACTGGGAATTACAACATATTCTGAATCTGAGAGGTGTTCCCAATTTGTCGGTAATCAGTGTAAGCCAGGACTTTATCAATTCCCTGGTGACCCGACTGGAGCCGCTCATACGGTGGTCAGCCAGCATTTACAGCGGTAGGCTGTGCGTAAGTGTTGGCGACGAAACCTTTAAGACGGTTATCAAGGAGCGTCTTGGTATCCGCTATGCGTGATTAAATTTTTGTATGACGGGTTAGGCAATTGTGCAATAATTGCGGTAGGCTGTACTCGCAGTCCTGACTAAAGGAGCCAACAATGCAATTCCTTGATGTACGAACTGATTATGCGTTCAAAAAAGTCTTTGGGAGCGAGAACTCAAAAGAGATTCTGATAAGCTTCCTAAACGCCCTTATTTACCAAGATAGAATACATAAAATCAAAGACTTAGTCATTGTTGATCCCTACAACATTCCTATG
Organism: uncultured Geobacteraceae bacterium; assembly: GCA_903879825.1. GTDB lineage: Bacteria > Desulfobacterota > Desulfuromonadia > Geobacterales > Pseudopelobacteraceae > JACRCG01. The sequence continues at coordinate 1,551 of CAIRND010000284.1, read as the reverse complement.
ATAAAAGGTGTCAAAGATACCTTCGTGGATGTAAAAGCCATTCTTGATGACGACACCAAGGTCATCATAGAAATGCAAGTGCTCAACCATCAGGGGTTTGAAAAAAGAATCCTCTACAACGCCGCTAAAAACTACTCAATCCAACTTAATAAACGAGAAGACTATCATCTCCTTAATCCCGTCATAGCGCTCAGTATCGTTGATTTTGAAATGTTCAAAGATTCAAACAACATCATAAGTAACTTCAAGCTCATAGAAAAAGAGCAGTTTATAAACTATAGCGACGATATTGAACTTATCTTTGTAGAACTTCCCAAGTTTCAGAAAGAGTTGGAAGCTCTTGAAAATATAAAAGATCAATGGATCTTTTTTATGAAAAATGCAGGTAGTTTAGAATATATTCCAAATAACCTGGATCAAATTATCAAACAAGCCCTCGAAAATGCAAACGAAGCAAACCTGAACAAAGACGAGCTGGAAGCCCAACACAAAAGAAAAGAATTTATCTCCATCAACAGACTCGCCCTCCTTAAGGCCGATGCGGATGGATTTGAAAAGGGACTGGAAAGAGGCATGGAAAAGGGACTGGAAAAGGGACTGGAAAAGGGCAGAGAGGAAGGCGAAAAATTGGCTAAACTTGCAATCGCCAGGAATCTCCTTGATGTTCTGGATAACAAAACCATCGCACTAAAAACAGGACTGAGCATAAACAATATCGATGCTCTCAGAACGAAGTGAGTGGTTGGATGTCCCCACCCGGAAGAATCAGGTTGGCACACCCGCCACGAGCGGTAGCAGCACAATGAACTCGGCACCGTGCCCCGGTTCACTTTCAACTTTTATATCCCCGCCATGATCTTTGATTATCCCGTAGGAAACGGCCAGTCCCAAGCCGGTACCCCGTGGTTTAGTTGTAAAAAACGGGGTAAATAGTCTCTCCCTGATATCTGCTGATATGCCGATACCACTGTCACCAATCGTTACGGTGTACCACCCCGCCTCCCTGTCAATAGTCGTTGAAATCGAAAGAGTCCCCCCGTTTTCCATCGCCTGCAGTCCATTGACAATCAGATTGGTAAATACCTGCCGCAGTTGATCTTCATCCCCCTCAAGCGCCTCACCCTCAGGCAGAAGTGTTGTCTCAATATTATACTGGTCCAGCGGAATCTGGTGAGCGATATGGGCGATGATGTCTTTGAGCAGTGCGTTGATATGAAAGGGGCGGCTGATTTTTTTCTTTGTTCCGGCAAAAGTCAGTAGGTTGGAGACGATCAGTTCCACCCGGCCAACCTGCCTGATGATGGTTTCCACCTCTGACTGATCCGAATCATTCAGGCGTGGGGACATCTCCAGTAGTTCTGCGTTGCCCCGGATGATTGCCAGCGGATTGTTTATTTCGTGGGCCACGCCGGAGGCCAGTATGCCGATTCCGACGAGCCGTTCTGCGCGGGCAAGTTCATGCTGGGCCACAAGCAGCCATTGGTTCTTCTCGTCAAGTTGAGTGGTTCGCTCGGCGACTTTTTCTTCCAGCGTCCGGTTCAGGAACAAAAT
>CAIRND010000283.1 GCA_903879825.1 uncultured Geobacteraceae bacterium | reverse complement strand
TAATAGCGGTCGGGGAACAGTTCGCTGTACCAGCGGGCGGTTTCGAGAGCCTCTTCCATTCTGCCGCGACCGCACTGCATGGCCACCTCTCCTTTAAGGCAGGCTGACATGGCAATCAAACCATCGGATCGTCCCGAAAGGAGCTCCCGGTCGATACGGGGGCGATAGTAGAAACCTTCTTTGTAGCCGGCGGAAGTCAGATAAGAGAGGTTTTTATACCCCACCATATCCTGGCAGAGCAGAATCAGATGGTACGCTGCGTCAGAAATCCCTTTGGCGTCGCGCGCAAAGCGGGATCCGGGTGCCAAATACAGCTCACAGCCGATGATCGGCTTGACGCCGGCTTTCTTGCATTTAAGATAAAATTCCGCAGCGCCGAACATGTTGCCATGGTCAGTAATCGCCACAGCAGGGGCGTTATGTTCTTTCGCCTTCGCGATCAAGTCATCAAAGCGGATGGCGCCGTCGAGCAGGGAATATTGGGTATGAAGGTGCAAGTGGACAAAGGGAGAAGCGGGGCTGTTTCCGGTGTTATACGGTGTTTCCATGAGGTGCTGCCTCCAGGCGAATCAATGAGGCCGGATTATGCCTTAAGGCACGAGAGAGTGTCAAGGGGAGGGATTAGAGAGGAGGGATGATATTGGTAGTGTGTGGGAAATTCTATTATTGATCTTGAATGGTAGTACTTTGTCACCTGAATAAAATAGCACCCTGCAAACGACGCGAAAATCTTTTAGCAGCACTATCAAGCGCTCCTTGATATGTCATTTAAAAAATACCATCTATCATTCTCAGCAAAACCGTACGTCCTAACCCGCATTTTGTAAATATAAAATCCGAGAAATTACAATAGATAATCCGAAAAAACGCAATACATAATCCGGAAAACGATGCCGCATCGACATTTATATTCAATCAAAGGGAGCCATGGGGGCGTGTTTGACCTTTAAACATTATCCGAATTGCTATGTTTAAATGTTGAACCTGACCTCCAGCATCTGACCCGGATAGAATCTAAGCCTGAAGCTTTTGTGGTTAAACAAAAAAGACCTTAGTCTTTGACTTTCTCCGTGCCTCCGTGTCTCCGTGGTGAAGATTTTTTAGTTCCGGCTCGTCCAGGTGAGGAGGTTTAACTTTTCGGACAGCATAATAATGTGCTTCCTGAAGCCGTGATTCATGGCAGATAAGGACAGTCAAAATCTGTAACAAAAAATATATTATCTTTGATTTATTTTATATACAGTTAATAAAATACTGCGTATACATAACCGTAATTCAGCATTATAAGCATAATACACAATGCTACTATTATTAAACAATTTCTAAAAGTACTGGTGCAATGCAGGACAAAATCCTGAAGGATATGAAAATACAAAGCCACTTGAAGCCGGGGCAAAAGGGAACAAAGCGTCTGGTTGAGAGGTTTGGGGATTCAGTTCTTTGAGTGCGCTTGTGGACGTTATGTCGAAGAGATTGGTACCCCGTCTGGCATAGGTGAAAGAGGGAGAAACAAATCAAGAAGCTGACCGATGCATCTTGAAAGAGGAACCAGAACCTATACTACGCCGAAATTAGCCCCAAAACAGAAGGTTTAAGCCCGAAAAACTGTGTTAGCATTATTTCAATAGATTCGGAGTGTTGACTTGGTCCGGCCCCGTGAAACCCTACTGCAGGATAAATGTTTCATTTGAGTAGATCACCGGTTCGCGCGGCGGGGGACTGGTCAATAGCGGGTTGAACCAGATAATACAGTCTAAAAACTCAGTGAAAGGAATTACGATGAAAATACAAAGTTTTGAGGTAGTAGGACTGCTAGGAAAAGAATCTCCAGTTACAATGCATTTTAACGAGGACATTAATATTCTTACGGGGCGAAATGGTTCTGGAAAGACCAGCGTTTTAAAATTACTTTGGTATATTCTTAGCGGAAATATCCTGCTTGCTCTGAAAGAAATCAACTTCAAAAAAGCTACATTGTTAACATCAGAATATGAATGCACAGTATATCGGCTAAGTATGAATACATGTCGAGTAGATTGGACTGTCGATGGTAAAAAGACCGTTTTTGAGGATGATATAGATCATGAAGGCGACATCATCTACAACGCAGAAGATCAGGCAAATGATAAACTTTCAGAAATTGGCTCCTCTGTATTTCTCCCGACATTTAGACGTATCGAGGGTGGGTTTTCCATAGGTGAGCGAAATAATGCACTTACCAGAACCCGAGTCGACATAGAAGAGTCATTAATCTCTTTGTCAAAGAAACTAACCAAACGATCCCACATATTTGTCTCATCACTTAGCACAATCGATATTGTGACACTACTGGTTCGGCAATATACCGATCTTTCAGAAACATACACTT
>CAIRND010000282.1 GCA_903879825.1 uncultured Geobacteraceae bacterium | reverse complement strand
TGTTGGTGTGAGTGATATCACCGTGCCATGGCACATGACCTTGCGATCAGGGAGGTTCACGGTCAAGTCACCGCTGGTAAAAACCGGCTCCGGTGTTTGCTGCAAAGTCCGTCTGAGTGCTGCCCGGATTCGGGCCTGAAGTTCGCTAACGCCGAATGGCTTAGTCAGATAATCATCTGCACCGGCATCCAGAGCAGCAACCTTATCAGCCTCCCGCTCCCGAACGGATAGCACAATTATTGGAACAGGCGACCATTCCCGGATGCTTTTTACAACCTCGATTCCATCGATGTCAGGCAATCCCAGATCCAGCAAAATAACATCGGGCCGAAATGTTGCTGCAGCGGCCAACCCCAAGCGTCCATTCGCCGCCTCTTGTAAAACGAATTCAGTACCGGAGAGGATCGTTTTCAGAAAACGCCGTATAGCGGCCTCGTCATCTATTATCAGGATCCGCGGAAGGTTCCCCGATTGAGGACCATCAGTCATGATTATGCTCCTTTATCTCAGACAACGGCAAACGTATCACAATTCTCAAGCCTCCTCCGGTACGATTTTCAGCGGTAATCCTCCCCTTGTGAGCCTCTACAATCCCCTTGCAGATAGAGAGCCCTAATCCGGTACCTCCTGCACCTTCAGGTATTGGTATGCGATAAAATTTATCAAACACCCGTTTCAGATCCTGTTCAGGAACACCATGGCCACGATCGGCAACCTCCAGAAGAAGCCATGCTCCCTCTGTCGCTGCAGTCACCTCGATGGGATATTCAGGCGGAGCATATTTCAGACTGTTATCCAGCAAATTAACCAGCACCTGAATCATCAGCACTAGATCCATAGGAACCATCGGCATACCCGGACTCATGGTAAAGGTAATTTCCCGGGAATCAATTCGTTGTTCCAATGCCGCCAGGGTGCACCCCACCAAGTCCTGGACGTCACAAAGTTCCAGGTTCAATCTGACCGCACCGGCCTCAATACGAGTCATGTCCAGCAAGTTGCCAACAAAACGATTGAGACGGGCAGCTTCATCGCACGCATTATCAAGAAGTTCGCGCCGTGCCTGTTCACTGAGACGTTCCCCTTCATCGCGAAGGCTGGTAAGAACACCGGTAACTGAAGCCAGAGGCGTCCGTAAATCATGAGAAACGGAGTTGAGCAGGGCTCTCTCCAGATTTTCCCTGGCTTGCAGTATCTGGGCATGTTCTGCCTGCCGGGAAAGTTCGATCCGCTCTAAAGCCATGGCGGCCTGGGTAGCGAAGGCGTCCATTAGTCGCCGGTTTTCCTGAGAGTGGTATTCCTGTTCGTGAGCTAATTTTATGCCAATGACACCTAATACACTGGATGGCGTCTGAAACGGCAGGTAAATCAGACCGGCAGAGACCAGCGTATCAGTGGCGCGACCAGCCGGGTGGTTATTTCGAAACGCCCAATCCGCGACAGCGTGATCCTTTGCGTCTAACACCAGATTTTCGCTAAATGCCGCCAGATCCAGGTGCTCCCCCTCGGGAATAAATATGGCAATCTGCGCACTCAGGGCCTCTTCCACATTCCTGATGACCGCATTAAGAACCGCTGTAATATCGACTGCGGCAGAGAGATCCCGGCTTAAATAGTAGAGGCTGGCTGTCTGCACCTCGCGGATGCGTATCATCTCGGCACGTTCGCGGGCACGAGCCACCAGAGTACTAATGACGACTCCGACAACGAATAGGCCGATAAACGTTAGCAGATATTGGGAGTCTGCGACAGCAAATGTCATTATCGGCGGGACGAAAAAGAAGTCGAACGCAAGTACGCCAAGCAATGCAGACAGCATGGCTGGCCTCCGCCCAAGACGCAGAGAAGCCACGACTACTGCCACGAGATAAAACATGACCATGTTAGTGGGCGCAAGGAAGGGGCGAAGAAGCTCACATAACATGGTCGCTCCGCCGACCAGCAGACAACTGGCGCTATAACCGCGCAGCTCAAATGGCCGGTGCGGACGCGGCCTTTTTGAAGATGGCACGTGTTGATCCGCTTCAAAACTGACCACTACCACATCCACCGCTCCACTGTGCCGAATGATCCTATCCACCAGTGGCGGGCGTAACAATTCACGCCACCGCGGTTTATTGGGTTTGCCGACCACAATCTTAGTAATGTTATGGAGAGCGGAATATTCCATTACGGCTTCGGTTATGTCGGTAGCCGTCAGGGTGGCGACTTGAGCCCCCAACCCCTCCGCCAATCTCAGATCTTTCCAGACACTGCCCCGATTTTCGCGGGCCTCGGCAGTACTGTCGGGCGTTTCTATGTACAGTGTGAACCACTGTGCCTTAAGTTCCTCTGCCAGGCGACAGGTGGCGCGAATCAGCTTTTCACTGTAAGGACTGCCACTCACACAGACCAGCAGACGCTCTGCCGTGGGCCACGGACCGGCAATCGACTGTGTCTCCATGTAGGCCCGCATCTGGTCGTCCACCCTGGCGGCAGTCCGGCGCAGCGACAGCTCCCTCAGAGCCATCAAGTTGCCGGGCCGAAAGAATTTTTCAATGGCCGTGGCAGCCTGATCGGGAATATAGATTTTGCCTTCATTCAGGCGCTGCAACAGGTCTTCCGGAGAGATATCAATCAGCTTGATCTCAAAAGCGATATCAAGCAGGCGATCCGGAACTGTCTCACGCACAGTAATTCCGGTAATCTGCGCCACCACATCATTCAGACTCTCGAAGTGCTGAATGTTGACCGTGGTGTAGACATCAATCCCGTTTTCAAGAATTTCCTCTACATCCTGCCAGCGTTTTTCGTGGCGGGTTCCTGGCACGTTACTATGGGCCAGTTCATCCACAAGCACGATCTGGGGCTTACGGGCCAGAATTGCATCGGTATCCATCTCCGGCAGTAGCACCCCCGCATAATGAACGTCATGGCGCGGAATAATTTCAAGCCCTTCCAGCAGAGCATCGGTTTCGGAACGTCCATGCGACTCCACATAGCCGGCCACCACGTCTCGCCCGTCTTTTGCACGCTGCCGGGCAGCTTCCAGCATGGCATAGGTTTTACCCACGCCGGCAGCGTAGCCGAGAAATATTTTCATCCTGCCCAACCCGGCGGTGACCTCTTCGGCGTGCGCCAGCTTAAGCATCGCCTCGGGTGTGGGGCGTATGTCGTCAGAGTTGATCATTGTTCACACCAGCCTTTACTGCGATACTTTTACTGCGGTCTACTCTACTTGATCCCATCCAGCTCAAGGTTAAGAGCAAGGACATGTACCCGTGTACTTCCAAAAAAGCCAAGCTGATGCCCTTCCGTATGTGCAGCAATCAGCTTCTTTAAAGCCATTTCGCTTACCCCTCTGATTTTGGACACACGCGACACTTGCAGCAATGCTGATTCCGGTGAAATATGCGGATCAAGGCCGCTGGCGGAGGCCTGCACCAGATCGGCCGGAATTTGGCCGGTTACGCCGGAGTCACGCAACGCCTTAACCCGATCCTTAACCGTCTTGAGGTAATCGGGATTGGTCGGGCCGGAATTCGAACCACCGGAAGCCAGCGGGTTGAAGCCAAAATCACCCGTTGCCGAAGGGCGCGGCCAGAAATATTTTGAATCTGAGAACGGCTGACCGATCAGGCTTGAGCCAAGCACCGTACCATGTGTATCTGTAATAATACTGCCACCGGCCTGCTGTGGGAAGAGGGCAGAAGAGATGCCGGTAACCACCGCAGGATACAGTCCACCGCAGATAATGGTAAAAATGATCAGCAGCATAATAGCCGGTTTAATATCTTTCATTGGATGGTCTCCCAGATTTATAATTACACAATTATCCCAATCATCATATCGATCAATTTAATCCCCACAAACGGCGCGATGATGCCGCCAACTCCGTAAATCAGCAGATTGTAGATCAGCAGTTTTTCAGCAGGCATGGGACGAAACTTCGTACCCTTAAGGGCCAGCGGTACCAACATCGGAATAATTATTGCGTTAAAAATAACCGCCGACAAGATCGCGCTGTAGGGGCTGTTGAGTCCCATTACGTTCAGCCTGCCT
>CAIRND010000281.1 GCA_903879825.1 uncultured Geobacteraceae bacterium | reverse complement strand
AGCTTTGTTGGGTCGACAGGTTTCATCTCGTGTCTCAGTTCGCCGAGGTCGCCGGATTGTCTCTGATCCTCGGCTATTTCAAAAGCTGACAGGACAATTGCCGGAAGCGATTTATTAGAGGTTCGTATTTTCCTCATCATGGCCAGCCCATCCATTACAGGCATCTTGATGTCGGTAATAATGATATCAGGATTGTGCTCATGGTAGGCCGCCAGACCTTCAGCGCCGTCTTTGGCGGTTATAAGTGCTCCGACCACACGGGATAGAAACTGGCTGCAGAGATAACGTGTCTCGTCGTCATCTTCAACATACAGAACGGTGAGGCCTTTCAGCTTATCCAGATCATTCCTGCCGACATCAATGGTTTTACTTCGCAGAGGGTATGCCGCCGGTGAAAGCCATTTTTCAAGGAGAGAGGCAAGCAGATCTTTTTTGACCGGCTTTGAAACATAGTCATTCATCCCGGCGTCAAGGCATCTGTCACGGTCTTCCTTCATTGCGTTTGCGGTCATGGCTATGACAGGAATATTGTGGTTCAGAACAGTTGAGTGTGGATCACGTATAATTGCAGTCGCTTCATAACCGTCCATAACCGGCATCATGCAATCCATCAGTACCAGATCATATTCTGCCTTCGACAGCGCATCCACCGCCTCCTCTCCATCCGCCACGGCATCGGCAATGTACCCGAGCATTTTCAGCATACGCAGCGCGACTTTCTGGTTGATAACGTTATCCTCAGCCAAAAGGATACGAGCGGTGAGGTCCTCTAATTTTTCAGCAGGTGGGTGAATGCTCTTCTGAAGTCGACCGACCTCGTCTTGACTGGTTTTTACAGCTTCGTCACTCTGTTTCTCAAACCTGGCGGTAAACCAGAAGGTGGAGCCCTTTCCCTCTTCACTGGTAACACCGATCTCGCCCCCCATCAGTTCTGCAAGTCGTTTACAGATAGCCAGTCCCAGGCCGGTGCCGCCGTATTTTCGGGTGGTGGAGGCATCAACCTGGGTAAACGGAGAAAAGATCGCCGAAAGGCGAGCTTCCGTTATACCGATCCCGGTGTCACGAACTGAGAAATTGACTGTTGCTAGCCCATCCTGGTCAGATACGAGAAACGCGTTAACGGTCACGGAACCTTGATGTGTAAATTTGATGGCATTTCCGACCAGATTGGTGACAATCTGCCGAACCCTTCCGGGATCACCTGTCAGAAATCTTGGCACATCCGGCTCAATGTTATAGGTCAGTTCAAGCCCTGCATCCTTAGCCCGATAGGCCAGGAGTCGGTTAATGTCGTCCAGCAGAGGTTGCAGATTGAAATCAATCTGCTCCAGTTCGAGGTTGCCTGATTCAATTTTAGAAAAATCGAGGATGTCGTTAATAATTCCCAGCAAATGCAGGTTGGAAAACTGGATTTTTTTCATAAAATCCTGTTGCCGCTGGTTTAGCTCAGTGTTTAGCATGAGATGAGACATACCGATGATGGCATTCATCGGGGTACGAATCTCATGACTCATATTCGCCAGAAAATCACTTTTCGCCATATTAGCTTTTTCGGCATCGACTCGACCCTGGCTGATTTTTTCTTCTTGCTGTTTAGCCTCGGTTATATCAACCAAAATGCCAATTAAATACAAAGGTTGACCTGTTTCGTCAAACACCGCTTTTTTATAAGTATGGACAAAACGATTAGCCTGCATCTCAACATTCCAGACGACTTCTTCCATTT
>CAIRND010000280.1 GCA_903879825.1 uncultured Geobacteraceae bacterium | reverse complement strand
CTGAACCCGTTCCGCTTCATGACGCCTCTGCTCAAGTTCCTGGTTGTTGGCAATCAGCTCGTAGTTTATTGCCTGCAACTCTGACTGGCTGACAGCCAGAGATTCTTCGATTGTCTTACGTATCGTGATGTCGCGGTTGCAGGCCCGTCGACCGAGGGATACGCCCTGTTCATCAAATATCTCCTGACAGACGTGGGCAATCCAGCGCTCTTCACCGCTGCGGGTATGGATGCGAAAATCCATGATCTGGCAATTTACCGCTGCCGGGCCATTGGCATCACAGTCATGATTGTGGCTGTATCTGTCACGGTCATCCGGATGTATCATCCTGATCAGCAGGTCGGGGTCCTGACGGAACTGCTCTGGCGTATAGCCGCTGATACGTTCGCAGGAGGGTGAACAATACAGAATACTGTCGTCTGCACTCTTCCAGAATTCCCAGTCATAGGTATTATCGGCAATGGCATGGAGTTTCTCGTCGCTCTTCTTTAGTGACTTGACTGTCTGCTTGCTCCACCAGTTATAGATGCCCAGGCCAGAGGCAAGAACCAGCAATGCACAGAAAAATACCACCCACCAGGCCCGTGCTGCAAGCGGTTCATATATCTCGGCCAGATCTATTTTTGCAACCAGGGCCCAGGGAGAGCCGGCAATAGTTCTGGTCGCAGCCAGCACAGGAGCATTGTTGTAGTCTTTGCCCTCAAAAACCACTTCCTGGCCGAGGACAGCCCGAACCCCCGGCATCTGACTCTGTGCCAGCGGCATACGCATTGAAAGTGCCGTACCGGGCCGAAAACGAGCATCATTAAGAAATAGAGCATCATCGCCATTTCGTTCAAGCAGGATTGTTTCCGCTGTTTTACTGGCAGTCGGCCAGTTATTAATCAGGGGGTACAGGAATTTGTGCGGATCGATATCCAGTACCAGTACGGCGAGAGTATTAAACTGTTTTCCAACCGTATGCCCGACCGGAACCAACAGATTCAGATGAATAGCGCCGGAGTCTTCATCCCGATGGAAATCGGAAAAATACACCTCAGGTTTATGGACAGACTGCTCAACCAGTTGTCCTGCAATAAGATCAAGCTGTGCGCCGGCGTCATGAACGGCCACCAGCAGTCTGCCATCAACTCCGTAAAGAGCTACACTTCGGTAGTCGTAGCTAATACGTAGGCTTTTCATCCAAATTTTTAATTCTTCCAGAATAATCAGGGATTTTGATCCCCCCAGATAATCCTGAAGACGATCGCCAATCAGGGGATTCTGCATTATGGAAAAACCATCACCAAGGCGCTCTTTGCGCCACTGAACGATCTGGTCCGCCTTGAGGTTGGCTATAGTGGCCAGTTCAGCGGTTTTTTCAGCGATAATTAGCTGCTTAACATTGCTGAAATAGCCATAACCAATTACGCAAATCAAAAAGACCACCACAAGAAAGGCCAATATATGACTGCGTTTGATTGCTCCTGTATCGTTTGTTACATGTATCAGCATACGTTCGGCCTCTCGTTAGCGATCACAGGTCTATGGCCGACAAGGCACTTTCCTGATTTTATATTGAATGTTGCCTGCAGCCGCGATCCCTCTAGGCAAGGCTCTCGTTTTTATGAATCCTATTTAATCTCATTCCAGTTAACCGCCTCAATTGCAGCCTGAAGTCGTGGCAGCTCTGTCGACAGCCGGTGCAGCCATCGCTCGGGCGCTCCTATGTCGCCATCCAAGGCTGCGTCCTGTATCTGTCTGGCCAGCTCAGCGTAACGTTTTGCACCGACATTGGCTGCCATGCCACTAATATTGTGAGCGTTTTTCACAATATCTGCCAGTGCGCCGCTGCGAATAGCAGCAAGAAGAGCCTGATGGTCAGACGGAATATTAGCCGTGAACAGCTCCATTATTTCCCGGTAGAGATCGACATTATCTGCCAGATTTTCGAGCGTCTCCTGCACATCCAGCAGGCGATGCTGCTCAATCAGACTATCATTCAAACCGACAGGCGTTACTGACTCGGCAGATAGTGCCGAGCTGAACAACTTTTTGATATCCTGGGCAGAGACCGGTTTGTGAAGATAACTGTCCATGCCGACGCTGACACACTTTTCATGAATCGCTTTGAGTGCGTATGAGGTAAGGGCAATTATGGGCGTGTGGCACGTGCCAACCAGACGCTCTTTCTCACGGATCATGCGAGTTGCTTCAAATCCGTCCATTTCAGGCATAAGAATATCCATCAACACTGCATCGCAACAAGACCCGTCGAATTCTTCCACCGCTTCACGACCGTTTGATACTTGAATAACGTCGTAATTCATACTTTCAAGGAGTCGGAAGATCGTAAGCCGGTCAACCTCGTTATCGTCGGCCAATAATATGCGAGGTCGGGTCGTGCTGTTTTTCCCTATGTTGCCGCTCACTCGGAAGTCGGCACCGGTATGCTCTTCTGCAGCAACCTCAAGTAATGGAACATCGTGAAAAACAGCGGCATCAGCTGCTGGTGATTCAGGTAAATTGAGGGAGAAATAGTAGGTAACACCCAGGTTCATCATGTTTTTGACCCATGCTGTGCCACCCATTTTTTCAATCAGGGCTGCCGCAAGGTTCAAGCCGGTCCCCTGAAGACGCTCTTTATCTTCAAAAAGGTGCAGACTGGTCAGGAACTCCTGCATGGATTCGAAGCAGTTTGCTGCGACACGATCGGACTTGAATTCGATCGAGAACTGTATGCAGGTGTTTAAACTGCTTTTTTCCTTGAGATCGGCCTTCAGGTGTACCTCGTATCCCTTAGCGTTTTCGAGTGCATTGCCAAGCAGACAGAGCAGAACACGGGAAATGGTACTTTGGTTACCCAGAAAAAGATCAGGCAGGTACGGTGGTATTGTACAGCGAATTTCTTTATGGTGATCTTTGAAGCTCTTTGATACTGACGAAATCACTGAGGCGATCAGCGTGCGCAGCGAGAAGGGGAGCGGAGGCGGAAGAGTTTCTGCTGCCAGCAATCCTGCCAGGTTTTTCATTGCGATGCATTCATAGAGTGGCTGAGTTACGTCAAGGACAACATCGGGATGAGCCAGAACATTTTGGATGGCAGCTTTTGAAAGGGATGGCTGCATCGTTTCCAGACACGTCTGTACGGCATGGAGCGATTCGATTATTTCAAACGCACTGTCCCGCTGCACAGAAAGGGTAGACCGTTGCTCAACATGAGCGGTTATATCTTCGAGAACCAGTAGCTGATGACAATCAGCTCCGCCTGGCTCCTCGTGAATACGGTTTAGTGCCGCCTGAATGTAAATCCTGGTGCCGTTGTGGCCCCGACAGACTATGTCACCTGACCATTCAACCCCCTGTGCAGCTGCCTGCAGCAAGCTGTTCCAGCCGGTTGCCGGCTCTACTGCAGGAATGGCGTCCAGCATCGTTGATAAGGCACCGTAACCAGAATCAGACATTCCACTGAGCATGCTTTTGAAGGCACGGTTGGTGGAAAGCAGTTCACCACACGCTGACAAAAGTGCCACCGGCAGCCGCAGGGACTGTAGCGCATCAGCTTGAAGGCGAAAAGCAGTGACCGTTTGCTGCTGCACATTTCTGATTCCGCACAAAGCATATTTTTTATTAACGCTGGTCCACAGCGTGTCGGTTGCATGCTCGTCCATTATGACATAGCGGACAACTCCCGCTTCCATGGCCGCTTTATATACAGACTCGCCCGGTTCTCTGCCAACCAGCACTATCTGCGCTTCAGGATCTTCCTCCCTAATTCGGGCACAGAGCTCAAAACCGGTCATGTCACCCAGGTCAAGTGCGGCGACCACCATGCAGATCCGCTTGATGGCATACAGTTCCAGTGCCTCGCTGCCGTTTTCAACGGTATAAATTTCTTGAAAGCCCTTTAGACAGGGTAGCACCAGACTTTTGAGATCTTCATCTGCGGCGTGAACAAAAAGAATCGATATTTCCTGATCCGTTTTACGGATGCATTGTGCTGATGACATGGTATAGGCTCCTTGCTAAAATAATTCTATACTTGCCAAAGATGTAGCGGCCTTGCCTGATCCCACCGCATTGCCATGAACCCTGCGCTGGTCATCCATGACATAACTGTCAAAGATCTTCTCGAAGCGGAGGATCTCTTCACGTATGCTGGCCGGATCGAATCCCTGCCCGCTGATCTGGGCGGTTATCCTGCCGAGGTTGGCTGAAAGCTCATCCATGATCATGTTGACATGCTCGATTTTCTGCCTGGTTATGTCCTGAAACTGGATAGTGCCCATAGTCTGAATGACCATTGAATTGATGGCGTCGCTTTTGTCACGCAGGGATTGAACCGTTGAGACAACGCTTCCCTGGACGTGACGAACGCTATCCTCCAGCGAAACAAGCTGGCCGCGCAGCATGCTCAGCCGATCGGTTTCTTCGGCGGAATTATCGCTGGAAAGCTTGGTATTGAATTGAGTGTTGATCAGATTTGCCATCTCCTTGATCCCCTTACCGATCTGTGTGGCAGTACGGTCAGCAGTTGCAGAGAGGCGTTGCACTTCATCGGCGACCACGGCAAAGCCGCGCCCGGCATTTCCGGCCCGGGCCGCCTCGATGGCGGCGTTAAGTGCCAGCAGGTTGGTCTGATCGCTGATATCGCGAATCTCATTAACTAAACCTTCCATTCCTTCCACGCTCTTGACGATTGATGTCACCCTGATTCGCTCTTCCTCCATTTCAACTCTGCGCTTGTGCAGGTGACTTTCGATTGAAGCTACCATTGTGGCATTCTGGCCAAGCACCTCGTTGGACTTCTCCAGGTTAGCAGATGTTTCCTGAATAAAATCATCCATTCCCGAGAGGAGTTGGTTCAGATTGGCATCGATATCAGCAAGTTTATGCACGATGCCGGAGGCAGCTTCCGAAGTGTTTTCCATGACGTTTTCAAGGTGTGATCGATTCAGGCGACAGGTGGTGGCCACAGTCTGGGCAATATGCCCTGACACCTCGGCGTAGGCTTTCGGCAGATCGCTGCTAGTCGTTGAATAGGCGATATATGCCCCATCAATGTGAGCTCGAAGAGAGAGGAGAGCCGTGATGCCGAGACACCAGCATGAGGTCGCGACCAGCATGGCAAATCCAGCAGCAAGAAGCATCTGTAGCAGTGACAGATTCGCTCCACAGAGAGAGATAAGCTGCAGCAGTCCCAGAGAGAGCAGAAAAGATAGCAGCATGACTGGAAGCGCTGTCAGGTGTCCGGCGGAAATAAGTTTTGTGAGCCACGGCGGCAGGGGGCGTTTTATATCAAACATGTCTGTCTCTCTTCCTGGTTACGGTAGCAATTTTTTCAGAACTTCCATCAACTGTTCCGGCTGTACCGGTTTTACCAGCCATCCCGTAGCGCCGGCGGCTCTCGCCTCATTTCGTTTTTCCTGCTGTGATTCTGTGGTCATCATGAGCACCGGCATAAAACGGAAAGCCGGCTGTTTTTTAGCCTCTTTAATAAGCGTGATGCCATCCATCCCGGGCATGTTAAGGTCGGTAATCATCAGGTTTGGCTTATTCGCGGCAAGTTTTTTAAGTGCGGCATCGCCACCGGTTGCCGTTTCAACGGCATAACCGGCTTTTTGCAGAATGGCCTGCATGCTCATTAACAGTGTGGCAGAGTCATCCACCAACAATATTGTCTTCATGTACGTTCTCCTTATCAAAAATTGAAATACATCGGCTCCAGAATGGATCAACCGGCATAGCTGAAATGTGTGGCCGCAGAATCAGGATTGCCTGAAGCACTGCGGTGTGCAGGTGCTCGCATGCAGACATATTAATATTCAGTTCCGGGCATTCATTGAGACATGCCATGAACTGATCGGTGTCTTCAGCTGTTATGACCCCGTCAAGCAGCAGCGTTGTGCCGTTCTCATTCACTACCAGATTAACCGGCATGGTTGATCACCTCCGGAAGATTGAGCACGAACATGATCGTACCGTCTCCTAAAATGGTGCTTCCCGAATAGTAGCGATTGCCCGACATAAAGCCTTCCAGCGGCTTGACGACCACATCGATAATGTCGCAAAAACTGTCAACGGTAAGAGCAACGGTTTCGCCGCGCACATTAAGCACTACTGCTGAAAAAATATCCGGCACATTGTCAGTTTTACTGTTCATCGCCAGTTGTCCTGAAAGAGTGTAGAGCGGGAGCAGATTGCCGCGCACCTCCAGTCCTGGTGACGTTGCAACCGTTGTGACCCGTGAGCGGGGAAGGTCGATTAACGTTTCTACGATATCTGCTGAAGGTATGCCCAGGGTTGAGTAACCCTGTTTGACTATTAGTAGCTTGGCTATGGCCATGCTCAAAGGCAGAGTCAGGCGGATGCGTGAACCAAGCCCTTTGGTGCTGAATATTTTTACCGAGCCGCCGAAACCTTGCACCATGTTGTTAACTACATCCATGCCGACGCCGCGTCCGGAGAGGTCAGAAATAGCTTCAGCAGTGGAAAAATTCGGTGCCATGATAAGTTGTATCGCAGCTTCGTCACTCATGGCTGCAAGCGCTTCCGTAGTGGCAATCCCCTTTTCTGCCGCCTTGCTCCTGATCCGATCCGGGTCGATTCCCTTCCCGTCGTCAATAATTTCCACCACAATCCCGGAATTATCCTGACAGGCCGTCAGCCGGATGGTGCCATCGGGTGACTTGCCCGCCGCGACCCGCTCTTCCGGGGTTTCAATGCCATGATCGAGGCTGTTGCGCACCATGTGCACCAGCGGTTCGGCAAGCGCCTCGATAACATCCTTGTCGGCCTTGGTCTCTTCGCCTTCCATGACAAGATTTATTTTTTTGCCAAGCTTGGCAGAGATGTCGCGCACCAGGCGCGGAAAGCGGTCAAATGCCTTTGATACCGGCAGCATACGCATCTCCAGAGCTATCTCCTGTAAGTTCTCGACAATCTGGTTAATGGCGCCGAATGTTGTAGCAATTTCTTCAGCCAGAGGAGCTACTTTGTAATATTCCGTGGCACGTCGACTCAGATATGGGAGGGTATTCTTGGCAATAATAATCTCGCCAACCAGATCGACAAAGCGTGTAATCAGAGCTTGATCAATCTTGAGTACGGCAGCAGTAACTGCTTTTTTATGAGCTTGATTGGCAACGACACCCTGCTGTGGCGCTTGAACATGATCCTCTTCAGCAGCTGCCAACGACAGTACGAGGTCTACGCCGCTTGACACGGCTTCGCGAGGTTTACGCCGGTCCAGATGCTCGGGTTTCAGATCAACCAGACAGAGCTGGTCCTCCACATATCCAAACAGTGCAGCAAGCGACTCCCTGCTGTCACCGACAACTGCCATGAAGGTCAACCGGCAGACAAATGGATCATAGCTTTCGACTGTTTCAGGCTCTTCCCCGCTCAAAATCTCAAGATGACGGATATCCTGCAGCTGCCGCAGCAGATTTATCGGGTCGTCACCGAAAAAGAAGCTGTTTTCATCGGGGGCGTAGCGGATGGCGCAGAGCTGTTCGCCCGCTGAAAGAGCCCGGGCAATCTCCTGCTTGTTCTGTTCCGGTATTGTAGGGAGCCAGCCGTAAAGTGCCGCCTTTGAAGCGGCATCCGGGGCGACTGTGGCAGCAACAGGCGGCGCAGGAGGTGACTCCTGATCCTTGTTCAAAAAGAACAGGAATCGCTCACGCAGCGGAGTGCTGGCTGCCGGTGCGTCGAGTGGGACGGCTCCGACTACTTCAATCGCATCAAGCCAGGTACCGACCAGGTCGAGCGTATTCAAAAAGAGATCAACATGTACAGCGACTAATTGCATCTGGCCGTTACGTATCTGATCCATCAGGTCTTCAGCCACATGGGTGAGGGTGGTGATCGCCTTGAATTCAGGGAAGATACCGGATGTCCCTTTAATAGTGTGAATATTACGGAAGATACTGTTAATCAGTTCTTGGTCGGCAGCGTTTTCCAACTTAAGAAGGCCACGGGCCGCATCTTCCAGGTTGTCTCTGGTTTCGGCAATAAATTGTATGATGAGGGAACTGTCGCTAGCCATGCTAACCTGCTTTCTGGTGCTGTATCTAAGTCCTTCAATCCAGGGAATAAGGGCTAAAACTGCACACCCGGCCTTTTCTGCTTCCTGTTCCCAGGATTTTATTTTTTAAAGTTTGAACTGACTTACCAACCGCTGCAGCTCTACTGCATTGCCACTCAACTGCGCTGCCGCAGTTGCAGACTGGTGGGCGCCGCCGGCGGTGTCCTGTACAACCTGGGTAATCTGCATCATGTTACTCGATATTTCACTGGTCGTGGCGGTCTGCTCCTCTGCGGCGGTGGCGATCTGGTTTACCTGCATGGAGACAGAGTTTATCTGCTCCAAGATATCACGCAGGGCATCACCTGATTTAGCCGCTTCGACCGTGCCCGCCTCCACCTGTTCGACACCCTGCTCCATTGCTGAAACGGCGCCTTTGGTCTCTTTCTGAATCGCCTTGATCATTTCACCAATCTCTTTGGTTGCGCGGGTTGTGCGCTCAGCCAGGGCTCGGACTTCATCGGCGACGACGGCAAACCCTCGCCCATGTTCACCGGCGCGAGCAGCTTCGATGGCGGCATTCAAGGCCAGCAGGTTGGTCTGGTCTGCAATGTCCTCAATAGTGCCGATAATGGCGCCGATCTGGTCGGAACGTTCCCCCAGGCTCTCAACCGTCTTGGCAGTCGCCTGAACTTTAGCCGCGATCTGCCCCATGACCGCCACAATCCTCTCGACGACTTCGGCCCCGTTGTTGGCCGATTGCGATGCGCGTAGTGCCCCTTCAGCGGCCAACTGGCAGTTCTGGGCAATGTCACTTGAGGTGGCAGACATCTCTTCTCCGGCGGTGGCAACAGTGCTGGCCTGGGCAGCAACCTCTTCAGCCCCGGTTGCGGTTAGCTCCGCGGTCGAGTGCAACTGATTGGCAGCTGCAGCCACCTGGGTTGATGTTTCGGATAGTTTGCTGACGATTGTGTGCAGGTATTTGGTCATGGTTTTCATGGATACCATCATCATACCGGTCTCATCCGTTGATCTGGATTCGACAGTTATGGACAGGTCACCGTTGGCAAGAGAGTTGGCAACGCCAACAGCCTCATTGATAGGACGGGCAATGGTGCGGGAAATGAACAGCCCCAAGCAGATTGCCAACAGTGCACCACCAATAGCCAGACCGGTCATCAAACGTGAAGCAGTCGTTGCAATTACGGTGTTCCCATCAGAAGTCAGTTTGGCCTGCTTCAACTTGATTTCCATCATTTTATCGATAACAGTCTGATACGCCATAGCCACTTTTTTTTCTTCACCCTCAAGTAGCACCTTGGCATCTGCTTTATTATCTGCAGCAGCAAAAGCATAGACACTGTCGATTATTCTTCCGTATTCTCCCCTGTGAATTACAAATTCATTAAATAAACTGCGACCTTCATCTGTGAGAATTGTCTTTTCGTAGGAGGCTTGTTTAGCAGTAATATTTTCACGCAACTTTTTTACAACATCTTGTGTCCTCGCTATTTCCTGTATGTCAGTCGAATACAACATTTCCCGCATGTTGATACGAACTCGCTGAAACGAAATTGCAATATCAGCAATCTCTCCCAACGGCACTGTAACCTTCTCGTACAGTTTTGTATCCGCGTCATCGATCACATGAATTTGTTTTATGCCGATGAAGCCAATAATTGCGGCGATGAGTGCTACTGAGATGAACCCTGAAATCAGTTTGGTGCCTATCTTGAGATTATTAAACCACTGCATGGTGTTTTCTTCCTTTTTAAGTTTGTTTTGTTTATAGACGGCGATGGCCCGGTTTATCATTCGTGTTGATTTTATCGTTATAATTTCATTTCAGTTGGGATTTCCGTTGGCTCATGCCTCGGTGATTCCGCTGCATGCCGGATGTTGTGGCGATTCGTTAGTATGGGTGCATGTCGTGGCGTACTCTGGGAGCAAATGTATGTAAATTGCTGTCAAACCGGTCAATGTGATCTTGAAGTGTGTCCAATATCTGGTTGCTTGCGTCGATTATCATTGTGGCAGAACTGTTAACATCAATGACTCGCTTCAAGAGGCAGCCAATATCCTTTTTTAATCCATGATATTTTTCGTAATATCTGTGATCCGCATGAAATCCGTAATTCAACATAATTGTCTCCTCGTGACGATGACAGCAGGTGAGAAAATATCTCAGATACACAAACCCGTTACCTATCTCTGCGGCATACTTGAATCTTCCCTGGAGTAATGTTTTCAAAGAGTCCATCTGTTGCAACAGTATTTTTCGTTCATGGTCAAGAGACGTATAATCGGCCGACAGGCCTACATTCAATGTATGGTTCATTTTTTTCTCCTATATTTGCCGATTGTCTGGGCGATAAACACCACAACTAGTAAGCTGCCGATCAGGTTTGGATCAATCTTGATGGGCGATAAAATGTTCATTTCTCCTTTATCCTTCGTTTGTTAATGTAGTGGCAAACCGGACTTGTTATGATCCCTTCTAACCCCGCTTGATGGAGTCATTCAGGGCATCTGCCATGAGCCTGAATTGAGTCAGGTCAATCATTTTCAGGTACACCAATTCCTCTGCAGATAGAGTAAGACCCTCATTTCTGCAGGTACTCTCCAACGAACGCATCGCCTGAAGGCTGAAGTTCGCATCGGTAATAATTCTGCCTAGGAAGCTCTCAACCGCAGCTTGCGACATGTATGTTCCCCCTTTTCCATATGTCCCTTTTTAGGGACAGCTAAACGCCTGATAACGTTCAGTGGAATTATAGGTACAGAAATCGTGCCTGAATATTATTTCGAGTTATTTCGGGGTGTTATTGTTTATGAGTGGAGCAGTATGTCCCATGAAAGGGACATACTGTAACCCTGGAGGGACAGTCAGGATTAACGGTAGAATATTTTGCGGTTTACTTTGAGGATATTCGCTGCTTTGGATTTGTTGCCGTTGCAGCTATTGAGTGTTATTTCCAAAATTTTACCGGTAAAGTCATCAAGAAGCGCTTGCAGGCTAATCTCTGCACTAGGCAGACTGACATGATAGTCTATTGCCGCGCTGTCAAGCTTTGCTGACGCTGGGTTCTGCTGGGCCCTGAGGCGCAGATGTTCCGGCCTGATCAGTTCGTCACTGACCAGGATGGTGGCGTATTCCAGTACATTGCGCAGTTCGCGGATATTGCCGGGCCAGGAGTACGCGTGAAGCAATTCAAGAGTTTTCAGCGAGACCCCCGGAAGCTTCTTTCCCTGGTGCTTACGGAAGAGTTTTAAAAAATAGTCCACCAACAGCGGAATATCTTCTTTTCTTTCTCGTAACGGCGGAATTGTAATCGGAACGACATTAATTCGATAGAAGAGATCCTCGCGGAATGTACCTGTTTCAATCTGCCCGACAAGATTGTGATGAGTAGCAACTATGACGCGAAAATCAGCGCACAACGATACATTGGAGCCTATTTTTTCGAAGGATCGTTCTTCAAGAACACGTAGCAGTTTAGCCTGGAGCGCCAACGGCATGTCACCGATTTCGTCCAGGAGAACAGTTCCTCCTTTGGCCAGAGTGAATTTCCCTTCACGGTCTCGTTCGGCGCCGGTAAAAGAACCGCGGACATGTCCGAATAGTTCGCTTTCCAGGAGCGACTCGGGAATGGCGGCACAGTTGACTGCCACGAAATTATCGGCCATCCCGCCTGAAGCAGAATGAATTGCACGGGCCAGCACCTCCTTGCCGACGCCGCTTTCACCAGTAAGGCTGACCGTTGTTTTTGGGGATTCGGCCATGCGTGAGGACAACTCGAGTACCTGTCGCATGATTGGAGATTGAGTTACTATGTTCTGAAAACTGTATCGCTGACTGTAGTGCCCCCGGATTCGTTGATTCTCACCGGAGAGTCGGCCAAACTCCAGAGCCCGCCGCAGAACAATATCAAAAGTTTGGGAGATAAATGGCTTTTCAAGAAAATCAAAAGCCCCCTGACGTATGGCATCGACAGCACTTTCAATACTCCCTTTGGCCGTAAAGACGACAATGGGAAGATTTGGCAGATGCTCCTTGATCAAAAGCATCAGTTGTATCCCACCCATTTCCGGCATGTTCAGGTCGGTAATAACCAGATCAACCGTTTGTTCTTCCAGCAGAGTCAGAGCATCAAGGCCATTGGTGGCCGAAACGACAGCATAACCGAGACGTGTCAGATTGTTTTTCAGGCTGAGCAGGAAGATCTCTTCGTCATCAACTATTAAAATGGTGGAAGTGCTCATAAATAAATCATTCAACTCCGTTGTGTAACTATTGACAGTAATTCTTCAAACGCTTTAGAAAGGTGCTCTAGTTTCTGTATGGCTTTGTTAATTTCATTCTGTTTTCCACACTCTTCCAGTTCAGCAGCAAGAGCGGCGAATTTGATTGCTCCAATTGCACCTGCCGCACCGGTCAGCCTGTGGGCGTGATGGTGAAGTTCCTGCGGGTTCCTCTCGGTTACGCTCTTTTGGAGGGCTGCGACATAGCCCGGGGCTTTTGTAACGAACAGCGACAGAACCGCCTCATCGCCGGTAAACTGAACATCGATGTCAGAGTCACTACCGGACTGACTCCCTTCAACCGGAAGCCATTTTTCAAGCATTTCTGTCAAATCGTGACTTCGCAGCGGTTTTCTCAGATAGTCGTTCATTCCGGCGGCCAGACATGCTTCGCGATCACCAACAACGGCCTTCGCTGTCACGGCAATAACCGGGATGGCATGATTGAGCACATTTGATTCGGCAGAGCGGATTCTGGCAACGGCCTCAAAGCCGCTCATCTCCGGCATCATGCAGTCCATCAGCACCAGATCATAGTGCCTTGCTGACAACGCTTGCAAGGCTTCAACGCCATTGTTGACAATATCAAAAGTGTAACCGAGTTTACCCAAAAAAGTCTTGGCTACCATCTGGTTAATGGGATCATCCTCGGCCAGCAGCAGTCGTGTGTGGGGTCGTGCGGGTACTTTTGCTAGAGCGGGTGCCGCTGATTCGGCTGCCATCGTCTGGCGGGAAACGTATTCTCCCCGTTGTTTTTCGAGAACGACGGTGAACCAGAACGTTGCCCCGTTTCCAGCTGAACTCTCCACGCCAATCTCGCCACCCATCAGCCCGACAAGATTTTTGCAGATGGATAGCCCCAAACCGGTGCCGCCAAATTTCCGTGTCGTCGAACCGTCTGCCTGGGTAAACGGCTTGAATATAGCGTCCTGCTTGTCATACGAAATACCGATACCGCTGTCACGCACCATAAAGCGGAGCGTCGTCTGCTGCTCATTTTCATTATCAGCGCTGATATGAAGTGAAACAAAACCTTTTTCGGTAAATTTGACAGCGTTACCGAGTAGATTGTTGATGATCTGACGCAGGCGTCCCGCATCTCCCCTTACATGGTGCGGGACATCTGGTTCACAGTGAGAATTAATCTTTAGATGCTTACCTCGGGCAGTAAGAGAGATAATTTCAATAATTGCTGTAATCTCGGCATGTAAATCAAAGTTTCGCGGTTCAAGGGCAATCTTATGTGCCTCTATTTTGGAAAAGTCGAGAATATCGCTGATCAGCAAAACCAGATTCTCTCCGGATTGCCTGATAAGCTCCGCATATTCACGCTGTTCGCCCGACAGCTCCGTGTCCAGCAGCAGTTCGGTCATGCCAATCACACCGTTCGTTGGGGTACGAATCTCATGACTCATATTGGCAAGGAAGAAACTTTTTGCAGAGTTAGCTTCTTCAGCGGCGGTTTTAGCTCGTCTCAGCTCCTCTTCCATACGCTTGCGCTCAGTTATATCCTCGAAGACGGTGAAAACTTCGGAAGGAGAGGTCTCGCTAGAACGAAATACAGGCACTGCGCTAACACTTATCCAACGATACTCGTCAAGTTTTGGATTAAATACACCCATAATTACAGAGTTAACCGGTAGGCCGGTTCGTAAAGCAATCATGGCTGGGTGATCAGTACCAGGAAATGGTTCTCCATTTTCACGAATGGTGTGGTGCTCCACCTTTACCGAACTACTCCCTAAAAACTGATCGTGGCTCTTGCCAAGAATATTGACAGCAGCTGGATTCATTGATGTAATCAATCCGTTGGCATCCTGATACACCACTCCTTGCAGCATCATTTCCGATAGTAAACGAAAACGTACCTCACTCTCCATTAATGTTTTTTCCGCCTGTTTACGCGAGGAGATGTCACGCACTATCGCCCACATGTTTACCGGCTGACCAAAAGTATCATGAATCAGGAATGCTCTCAGCTCTACCGGAATTACGGTTCCATCTTTTCGAAAATACTCTTTTTCATAGACGTCAGAATAACCGCATATCAGAACTTGATTTTTAATAACAGCTGATTCAAAAGAATGCCATTTTTCTGGAGTCAGATCCTGGTATGTAAGTTGAGACAACTCTTCTGCGTCATAACCGACCATGATTTCGAAAGAGTTATTAAAGTCCTGAATGATGCCGGCCATATCAATGACTACGAAAGCGTCCATCATTGATTCATGTAATTTTCTGTATTTTCTCTCACTTGCCTGCAGTTTATTCTCAGCCCGCTTTTGTTCGGTTATGTCTATTACAACGGCACGGCACATCTGCTTTGATTCGGAGACTGCGGCTACGACCTGCAGAAAAAAGGGTGAATGGCCTTCTATTAGAATCTCGACCTCACAGGTTTCTTTACTCACACCGGTAAAAACTCTATCAAGAAAATCACCAAAAAACGGGCGGGTTTCAGCGGAGAGGTAAAGATCCAGTCTTCGGCCGATCAACAAGGATCGTTCTATTCCTAGCAACTTTGATCCGGTGACATTAGCCGTATGAATAATCCCACCCTGATCAAGATTGAAGTAACCAATTGGAGCGAAATCATAGAGTTCGCTGTATGTACCCAGCAAAGTCTCCAATTTCTCCCTCTCCATACGTTCCTTTTTGAGCTCGTCATTCTGCATTTCCAATTCAATCTGATGCACACTCAGCTCATGAAGCATTCTCAGAGATTCATCGAGAGATAATTCCTTTCGTGAGGGTGCTTTTCCCAGAGAAAATTTTTCCTCCGCTCGCTTGCGGAAATCCTGGCATGTGTCAACGGGTTTGTTTGTCATTGGTTTTCTCTGGATAAAGAGGGTGACGATTGCATTTCTGACATTATTTCGGCTAGCGTACCACTTTTCTGTCAGAAATAGTATGCGGTTATGACATGGGGTACTTGTCTGAACTTTGCGGTGGCGGAAAAAATTATATGCGAGCAAATAAAATTGTCTTGAAAAATACGGTACGCTGCTGCCTGGGAAAGAGAAATCGGG
>CAIRND010000279.1 GCA_903879825.1 uncultured Geobacteraceae bacterium | reverse complement strand
CACGGAAGTTAAGCCCCTCAGGGCCGATGATACTGCACGGGTAGCTGTGTGGGAAAGTAGGTCGCCGCCGGGAATTTTAAAATACAAACCCCCGTCAGAGTTTCTCTGACGGGGGTTTGTGCGTTTAAAACCACTCAAAATTATACCGTTTTCTGTTGTTACAGGCGTTTTCTCTTGATTTTGAATGTAAAAGACCTTCCAGGGATTGTCCCTGGAAGGTCTGATGTTACTAAATAAAATGTTGATACCTATTTGGTGATGGGTTTAGACTGTTTCCAGAAGATACCAAGAACTTCGCTCTCGTTTGAAGTTAGTTTTGCCCCTCGTTTTTCCATCTCCTGCTGAATCTTTACCATGTTTTTGCTTGCTGAAAGTGCAATATCTATTTTGTTTTTTGAGTGACACGAAGTACATTTCTTATCAATTATCTCATGTGCTTGTTTTGTATTCTTTGCCTTGTCACTGTCTTTATTTGTATTCTGGTCTGCTGCGTGTAATGCTCCTGAAACACAAAAAACGCCACATAATATTCCGCTTGTTATTAATTTCATTGATCACCTTTTGTATAATATCCCGTTATTGTTATTTGCAAGACTGATATATGTATCGCAGTTTATTCACGGACAAAAGTATCTTGATCTGATTCATGAACCATTCCCATGATGTGGGCGTATTCTGATTCAATCAAAGCATAATGACCTTGAGTCTCTTTTACTACTCGATCAAAAACGGAGCGGACTGCCGGATCTACAACGCCCTGTGCAAGCTGTGTGTATTGTCCGATACAATCCATCTCTTCAATCAATGCAAGTTCAAGTGCTTTTTGCTCGCCCATGTTTTCGGTGATGGCTTTTTCAAGTTTGATATACGTGGGGTTTTTGGTATCAACAGGGGAATTAATATATGAAGTTAAATCGCCAAACTCAGTGCCTTTGTAATGATCAAAAAAAGCTCTTAGGTGACTAACTTCTTCATTTGCAAGCATATCAAGCACTTTTCGGGCTCGATCGTTCTTCGCAACAGAAGCGGCTCTTCGATAAAAATCCATACTATCCTTCTCGGCTTTAATAGCCAAGCTGATGGCTTCCTGTAGCGTGTATTCTCTTCCCATGTGATCCTCCTGTTATTTATTGACTTCTATTATATCGATCAATCGGCTTTGGTCAACATATTATATAAAGATTTAAGATACCGTTTGCCCGAGTTGTATGGAGTATGGTAGTTTCCTGTATGCTGATATTCCGATTATCTTATTGATGAACAACTATGGTGACAGCTGACCATGAAGATAGCCAAAATAAATGATCACAGATTTCCTTAAACATCTTTTTCCCCGTGTAGTGCTCGAGCGCAATCTTCGCTTCAGTTATACGTTCTGCTTGGGCGGTCTTGCTTTCTCTGCATTCCTGATCATGCTGGCCAGCGGTATGCTGCTGCTGGTTTATTATCAGCCAACTCCGGAGCGTGCGTTCAATTCAATTCTTTTTCTTGAATCTTCGGTTTGGGGCGGCAAATATCTGCGTAGTCTACACCGTCTGACTTCACACACTCTACTCGTTTTAATTCTATTGCATACTCTGCGTGTTGTTCTAACCGGGGCATATCAGCGACCGAGACAACTTAACTGGGTAATCGGTTGTCTGTTGCTTTTCCTCGCGATATTCGAGGCGTACACCGGATACCTGCTTCCTTTTGACCAACTTGCATTTTGGGCGACCCAGACGGGGATGGAACTTTTGAGTACGCTGCCGTTCGGATCATTACTCCGTTCACTGCTGGTCCCTGATGGCGTCGGTCAGGGGTTATCATTACTCCGCTTTTATGCTCTGCATATTGTTATAATACCGCTCGGGGTGCTTGCTTTGTCATTTTTGCATTTCTACCGGGTCAGAAAAAATAAGGGGGTGCTGCCTTATTTATGAAAAACGGTTTTGTTAAAAGTTCGCCTTATTTTTTCAGACTCATCAGTCGTTCGATGTATGCACTGATTACGACGCTTCTGTTGCTGGCGGCGCTGATCCCTGCATCGCTGCAGGAACAGGCAAACCCGGCTGTTACACCTAATCCGGCGAAATCGGCCTGGTTTCTGCTTTGGATTCAGGAACTGGTCAGTTGGTCTCGCATCATGATTTATCCGGTCATACTGCTCGGCTTCTTTTTTCTGTTACTCCCCTGGTTACCTGTTGGCGCTCATATCCCGCGGGCCAGCTGGTTCCCCCATCAGCAGCGTGTGGTTTCAATTGTTACGATCATACTTGTTGCTGCAATCGTTGCTCTGACGGTGTTGGCAATGTTTTTTAGGGGGGCGAATTGGTCCCTGGTTTTCTAATTGCTTTCCTGGTTATACTTGTTATTCCGGCCTGGGGGGGACAGCAGTCTCTTCAGTTGTGTTTGTCGTGCCATACTGCTCATTATGCCGATCGTGGGCACTGTAGCGATTGCCATCGCGGTAATCCTGAGTCTGCTCGTAAAAATATAGCTCACGCCGGGCTACGTGAGGGTAAATATGCCCGCTTTACCATTTATAATGCCATAAAGAAAAGAGACGGTGAACATTTAGTGGATCAACTGGCCTGTCGACGTTGCCATGTAAGCGCCGGTCGTGGTAATCGACTTGCTATGAACCTGGATGTTGCTGCTGGCCGAAAAAGTGCTGGAGAACTTGCGTTATCTCTTCGGCGACCGGTGGTAAATATGCCGAACTTCAGACTGGATGAAGAACGGACGATCTCACTTGTGAATTTCATCTTAGCTGGTTCTCAGGGGCGTAAAACTGATGATTCTGCTCCAGTGAGGATTCATTTCAGTCACATGGGGGAAAAAAGTGCGGATATTTTTTCGAAAAAATGCGGCAGTTGTCATCGTTTAT
>CAIRND010000278.1 GCA_903879825.1 uncultured Geobacteraceae bacterium | reverse complement strand
TTCGCAGGGGTAGAAAATGACAGCAATGTCTATTTCGTCCACTCCTATTATGTCAAACCGGATGACAGCAGTATAATCGCGACAACTACTGACTACGGCATTGAATTCTGTTCATCAGTCTGGAAAGATAATGTTGTCGCCACCCAGTTTCATCCTGAAAAATCACAGGCCATTGGCCTGAAGATTCTAAAAAATTTCGCGGAGTCAAAATGATTGTCATTCCCGCTATAGACTTAAAAGATGGAAAATGCGTCCGTTTAGAACAAGGCCTTATGGACAAAGATACCGTATTCAACGACAACCCCGGTGCGCAGGCTCTTGAATGGGAGCGCCAGGGTGCGGAGTGGCTCCATATCGTAGACCTTGATGGTGCTTTTGCCGGTGAACCGAAGAACAGAGACGCCATTGAATCGATTCTCAAGGCGATCACTATCCCCGCCCAACTGGGAGGCGGAATCCGTGACATTGAAACCATCGAGGCGTACCTGTCGCTGGGGCTTTCCCGCGTGATCATTGGTACCGCCGCACAGCGCAATCCAGAGTTGGTCCGTGAAGCCTGTGCAAAATTTCCGGGTCAAATTGTGGTCGGAATTGATGCAAAGAACGGCATGGTCGCCGTACAGGGGTGGGCCGAAGTTACTGACATGACCGCTGTCGAGCTTGCAAAAAAGTTTGAGGGTTTCGGTGTATCGGCTATTATCTACACAGACATAAGTCGCGACGGCATGCTGCAAGGCCCGAACCTGGAAGCAACACGATCACTGGCCGAGGCTGTTGCTATCCCGGTTATTGCATCAGGAGGTGTTTCCTCACTCAAGGATATTGAGGATCTGATGGCAATTGAAGCAAGCGGTATTACCGGGGTGATAACCGGCAAAGCCGTTTATACCGGCGCTATCAAACTAAGCGAAGCGATTGCACTTACAAAGGAAAAAGCCTGATATGTTGACCAAACGTATCATTCCCTGTCTGGATGTAAAGGAAGGCCGTGTCGTCAAAGGTGTCCAGTTTTTAGAACTGCGTGATGCCGGTGACCCCGTCGAGATCGCGGAACGCTACGATCTGGAGGGGGCGGATGAACTGACTTTTCTCGATATCACCGCATCATCAGATCAACGTGATACGATGGTCGATGTGGTTCGTCGCACTGCAGAACGTGTATTTATGCCGCTCACAGTAGGTGGTGGTATCCGTACCGTTGATGATATTCGCCGCCTGCTAAATGCCGGCGCAGATAAGACCTCTATTAACACCGCCGCTGTTGATCGCCCTGAGTTTGTCAGCGAAGCAGCCGAAAGATTTGGATCACAATGTACGGTAGTAGCCATTGATGCCCGGCGTGTACCTGGTGAAAAGCGGTGGCAGGTTTATACTCATGGGGGCCGTAAACCGACCGGCCTTGATGTTGTGGAGTGGGCGATCAGGATGGAGGCATACGGATCGGGCGAGATCCTCCTGACCAGTATGGATTGCGATGGGACCAAGGATGGTTATGATCTGGAACTTACCCGTGCGGTTGTGGATGCGGTGTCAATTCCGGTTATTGCTTCCGGTGGAGTAGGTAATCTGGAACATCTGTATGATGGCTTTACGACCGCCGGAGCAAGTGCCTGCCTGGCCGCTTCTATCTTCCATTATCGGGAATACAGTATCGGAGAGGCAAAGGAATATCTCCGCACAAAAGGGGTAGAGGTTCGGCTATGACACATGAAGAGGATATTTTACAGGCTGTCTATCAGGTCATACTAGACCGCAAAGCAAACCCAAGCGACAAATCATATACCTCTTCTCTTATGAGTGGCGGCATCGATAAAATATTAAAGAAAGTCGGTGAAGAGGCGATAGAGGTAGTTATTGCGGCCAAAGGTGGGTCGCGTGATGAGATTATTTATGAATCAACCGATCTTATATTTCATCTGCTCGTTCTGCTCGGACACCAGAACATTCCTCCCGAAGCGATTTACAACGAACTGAAGCGAAGATTTGGTATATCAGGCATAACCGAAAAGGCCGCCCGACCTTCAACCTGCTGTTGAGCATTTGCTTATTGACAAAAGTGCGCATTATGCTATTGTACGCAACTCTAAATTTCCTATCGTAGATCATATT
>CAIRND010000277.1 GCA_903879825.1 uncultured Geobacteraceae bacterium | reverse complement strand
TGATCACCCGTTCGGCATATTCCGCATGAGTCAGATACCGGTGATAACCGCCGTCACCTGTGACGTTGCCGCCCGTACGCTGCTCCGTTGGCTTGAAGCCGAGCGTTCATTGGATTTTATCGATGAGCAGGTACGCCATCTGCCGCGCGGCGGCTATCGGAATCAGATGAAAGATGTTGCCGCGAATCGCTGTGCGGTCTCTTTAACCGAGGGGTGGCGCGGTGAAATCTGTCATGTTGCCCTGACAGATGACCGTGGCTGTTTTGAACGCTACAAAATAGTAGATCCGTCGTTTCATAACTGGAGCGGACTGGGGCTTGCCCTGCGGGGTCAGCAGATATCTGACTTTCCACTGTGTAATAAGAGCTTTAATTTGTCGTATTGCGGTTTTGATTTGTAGGTGCATGGTCTTTAATACACTGATTTTTTTGAGACACGGGAAGGTCAAGTGAAAGAAAAAATGATTTACCTTGATGTATGTGCGCTCTGCCGTCCATTTGATGACCAAAGTTTCGTCAGAGTCCGGATGGAAAGTGATGCTGTGAAGCTCATTCTTCAAAGTACGAGGGAGTGCTTGTTTCAACTTGTGCTGTCACCAGTTCATTATCTGGAAATCAATGCGTTGCCTGATGTCATTGAGCGCATCGAGTTGCTTGGGGTCATCAATATATGGATGATGAGATGGTAATACAAAAGGGGGTCGAGCTCCTTATGAATGGTTTGGGACCTTTGGAAGCTATCCGCTTTCTTAACCTGCCTCGTGAGAAACGCCTGGATAGCGTAAAACAACACAGAGAATGGCAGGCTCATCTAAGCAAAGAACCTTTTTTTGATGACGAAAAGCCCGGAGGGGTCAGCCCTTGACACGAGACAAACAATAACTGGAAGGGTCACCCTTGACGGGAGTAACCTATGGAGTCAGATCTTCATTATTCACAAATATGAATAGTGAAGACGCGACACCTAGGCAAGGGACACCTGGGCCCGGGCGTGAACAGAATGGAGACTTTGCAAAATTCGTAGACAACTACAGCATTTATTCCATTTTTGAAAAATTGGGTTGACCATTATCATATGGGGTCGCTAGAATCATGATAAATCTGTTAAATTGTGGGGGATTGGATAATGAGTCCAACTGTTTTTCGTGAAGCCGGTTTTCGTTTCTATTTCTTTTCCAGAGAAGAACCGAGAATGCATATTCATGTGCAGTCAGGCAACGGGGAAGCCAAGTTCTGGCTGGAACCGAGCATACAAATTGCGCAGAATCACGGCCTTTCAATGAAAGAACTAAACGAAGCAGATAGTCTTATTAGGGAGCATCAAAATGAAATCCGCACAGCATGGCAACAGCATTTTCCCGGCTGAGGTTACCAATATTTCATGCAATGGAATCTGGATGTTAATTGACAGCAGAGAGATGTTTCTGGCGTTTGAGCATTTCCCATGGTTTCAAGACGCATCAATAAAGAAAATCCTGCATGTCGAAATGCCCTCAGAAAACCACCTTTACTGGCCTGAACTGGATATTGACCTGGATGTAAACAGCATTCTCTATCCAGAAAACTATCCTCTTGTAAGTCAGCATCGAATCGAACAGTAAAACGGATCAATCAAGTTTCCAACAAGGTGGCGGCAGACGGTCGGCGCGATAAGGACGCGCCGCTGCTGCGCCCCTGCGCCGTTACTCTTTTAATCAACCTTGACCATCGAGGCATTTATTGGAAGAACGGCGGTTTGATCAGGCGATACAATGAGCCACGCAATGAGAGTGCACATGAGAAGCGTAAGAAGGAAAGATAGAGAAATTGGGACAGATGAGGTGATAGGGTTGCTTTTAACTGGTGAGTATGGTGTTCTCTCGACGTCAGGGGCGGATGGACAGGCATACGGTGTCCCATTGAGCTATGCCTTTAAGGATAATCACATTTATTTCCATTGTGCTCTGTCCGGGCATAAACTTGAAAATATTGAAAATAACCCCCTTGTCTCTTTTTGCGTTGTGGGAAAAACAAAAGTTTTGCCAGAAAAATTTGCTACCGAGTATGAAAGTGCAGTGGCCTTTGGCACCGCATCAGAAATAACTGGTGCCGAACGCTTTGCTGCTCTGTTGCTGCTGTTGCAGAAATATACCCCGGAGTTCCTTGAAGAAGGGGAAAAGTATATCGCCCAAAAAGATCTGGCCACAAAAGTCTTTAAAATTGAACTTACCGCTATAAGCGGAAAAGCGCGCAGATAGAAAAACGATATCAAGTACCGCGTAGAGTAAGCTGTAATGGTCGATGTCACTCCCTCCATAAAATTGGAGTAGCTGCTCAGATCATAAAAAACAGTAAATTCATGCTCACGCAACGACGCTAAGACGCAACGTAAACCAGAAGTAAAAGACTAAAATCTTTGGGGTTAAACCAATTGTTTTCCCGTTTTTTACTTTCTTTGCGTCTTTGCGGCGTTGCGTGAGGCGACTTTTGTTCTTAAGCCTGTGTAGTAGAAACCGGAATAATTTAGTTACCTATGAACGAGGCGCATATATGCTAAAAGCCATTCTCACCCGTTTCCGCCAGGGGCATCGCACCATGGTGTATCCTGATGCGCCGCAACCGCTGTCACCCCGGTTTCGTGGTCTGCCGCTGCTGGACACATCGCGCTGCGAGGAAGGGTGCCGGGCCTGTGCCGACGCCTGTCCGTACGGAGCGATCTCTGCCGCTGGTCCTCTGACGCTTGATATGGGAACCTGTCTTTTCTGTGGTGACTGCGCCGCACAGTGCCCGCATGATGCCATCACCTTTTCAAATGATGCCCGCCTCTCCAGTCGCAGTCGTGACGGTTTAGCAGTGGCAGCCGGTCAGCACTATCATCCGGCGGCGGCGCTCGAAGAAAAGCTGTTGCGCTTGTTCGGCAGATCACTTAAATTGCGTGAAGTGAGCGCCGGCGGCTGCAATGCCTGTGAAGCAGATACCAACGTACTTTCTACCATAGGCTGGGACCTGGGGCGTTTCGGCATCCAGTTTGTCGCCAGTCCACGTCACGCTGACGGTCTGTTTGTCACCGGTCCGGTCAGTGAAAATATGCGGCAGGCGCTGCTTGATACCTATAAAGCTATTCCTGAGCCGAAACTGGTTATCGTCACCGGTGCCTGCGCGATCAATGGCGGACCGTTCAAGGATCACGCCGAAGTTCATAACGGCGCTTCCGGCTTTGTGCCGGTGGACTTATATATTCCCGGCTGTCCGCCCAGCCCCCTGACGATTATGGATGGGCTGCTGCGGTTGGTGGGGCGTGTTACGGAATAAACGAATGACAGCAAAATAATATCAGTAAAACTAATTTCTCAGGGAGAAGTGTATGACACAGCAAAAACAGGAAAATTATCTGCAGGAATGGAAAGAACACGAAGCATGCGCCGAACAGATGCTGCCGATTATTGGCCGGTTGTACCGTGACCATAATATCATTTTGACTCTGTACGGGCGGACTCTGGTGCACAGTACCGTCATCGATATTCTAAAGGCACACCGTTTTGCCCGTATGATTCTTGATTCAGAGCTGAGCGTTATTGAAACATTTCCGTTGCTGGTGGCAATGGACAAGCTTGATCTTGCTCCGGGGAGAGTAGATCTGGGTAAATTGACCATTCAGTTCCAAAAACTGGCCGGAACGCTTTCAGCCGATGACTTTATCAAGCAGGAACTTTCCCGTATTAACACCGGCCACGCTTCAGTTCGTTCGGAACCGCAGGATATTGTCCTGTACGGTTTTGGACGTATCGGTCGACTGTTGGCTCGCATTCTGATCGAAAAGTCAGGCAGTGGTGAAAAATTGAGAATCAGGGCGGCTGTTGTTCGTAAGGGTGGGGCGGATGACCTGTTAAAGCGTGCCAGTCTTCTGCGCCGCGACTCGGTTCACGGCCAGTTTAACGGCATTATTACAGTTGATGAAGAAGAAAACGCCATTATTGCCAATGGCAACATGATCCGAATCATCTATGCCGATGCTCCGGATAAAGTTGATTACACCCAGTATGGTATTCACGATGCGATCCTGATTGATAATACCGGTAAATGGCGTGACCGTGACGGACTTGGCAAACACCTGCTGGCTCCCGGTATTGCCAAGGTTATCCTGACCGCCCCTGGAAAGGGCGATATCCCCAATATTGTCGCCGGCATCAACAACAGTCTTATCACCGAGCAGGAAACGATCTTCTCTGCCGCCAGCTGTACCACCAACGCGGTCGTTCCGATCATGAAAGCGATCAATGATCGTTTCGGCATTGTTCACGGGCATCTGGAAACCTGTCATTCCTACACCAATGACCAGAACCTGATCGATAACTACCATGCGGCTTCCCGTCGCGGCCGCAGTGCCCCTCTCAATATGGTTATTACTGAAACCGGCGCTGCCAAAGCGGTTGCCAAAGTAATACCGGAGTTGTCCGGGAAGTTGACCGGAAACGCGATCCGTGTGCCAACCCCGAATGTCTCTTTGGCAATCATGAACTTAGAGTTGGGTCACGCCGTTGATGTTGAAACCATCAACAGCTATCTGCGCAATATGTCTCTTGATTCACCGCTGCAGAATCAGATCGATTTCACCAATTCACCCGAAGTCGTGTCGAGCGATTTTGTTGGTTCGCGCCATGCTGGTGTCGTCGATTCACTGGCAACAATCGCCGAAGGAAACCGTTGTGTCCTATATGTCTGGTACGACAATGAATTTGGTTACAGCTGCCAGGTTGTACGTATGGTTCAGCAGATGGCCGGACTGGAACTGCCGACACTGCCGAGCTGATATGTTGTTAAAAGGTTACTTCTCAATATCTCCGCAAAAATGAACCGCCAGCCATACCGTCTTCTGCTCTGGATCCGTCCGCTCTACGCGATGACGGCATCTGGAGGGAATCATGACGTGGTCGCCAGGTTTCAGATCCAGAGGGGCGTCGTTGCTTTCAAACAGCAACGTCGCCCCTCCGCTTACCAGCAACACCCACTCCTCCCACTCCTGATCATACCATTCACCCGCCGCCGTTGTGTGTCCTTCGGAGACAATCCGTTCAATGCGGACCGTACCTGATTCTGCTAACGTTTGAAAAAGCTCTTCCTGAAGTGTCGGTGGGATACCACAGAACAAACTTTGTTTTTGAGGTGTCGCTGCGTTCAGCAGTGTCATCTGAATGTTCCCCCTCTGACTGGATACGGACAGTGTGTGCCGGGATTGAAACTTCTGAAAATATTTGGAACAATACCACTAACCTGCTTAAATACCATCACTAATAATAGGTTGCATTGTGTGCGGGAACGGCGGCGCAGGAATAATTCCGGTAGTCTCAAATGTAGTATACTTTATCGTATATTGTTGTTACTTTTCACCGATTTTATTTTCTGTAATTGTCTCTGAGAATGGGTGAAGCTGACCGTCATGGACTGTCAGGACGCCTTCAATGGCATTGTGGCACCGCTTGAATGGGAATTGGAATGAGGAGGTCAGTCTATGGCATCGGCCGAAGAACAATTGAAAAGCGAACGAATTCTGGATGAACTCAAAAAACGGCAGCGCACAAAAGATGTCGTCGATGTTGACGAGGACCGAATCAAGATTGTTATTTTTATGTGTGGTAGTAACTTGTTTGCATTTTATGGCAGGAATATCAGGGAAATACTCCCCTCATGCGAAATTTCCTGGGTTCCCTCCCTTCCCGACTATCTCCCCGGGCTCATAAATGTTCGTGGAGATATTGAATCGGTTATCGACATCCGTCATTTTCTGGGGGAGAAAAAGGTTAGTCATGGCACCGGCCTGATTGCGATGGCAGTGCATGGTGATTTTCATTCCGGTATAATGATCGATACAATAGAAGATGTGGTGGATATCCCAATCAGTACGATCCAGCCTCCACTTGCCACTCTGAATGGTGCCGCCCGCGATCTGGTCATCGGAGAAATAAAATATGGTGACAGCACTATTTCATTACTTGATGTCGGCAAGCTGGCGGCACTCATATCACTATGAATGGTACTGACGATGTACGGCTCAATCTGCTTTTCTTCTCAGTCGGAGGTGTCTGTTTTGGAGTCGATACCGAACAGGTTTCAGGAATCGCGGCTTACAGCGGTGAACAGGCTGATGATCTGTTCTGGTTTCATGATGAGTTTAATTACAACTCCGTAGTGACACCCTATTTATCAGCGACAATTGTCACAATAAAGACGATAGATATGCAGCCGTACCGGGTTGTCATCGATAGAATGGAAGCTATTACCGAATACAGCCAGGATGACATACTATTGTTTCCCCCCCTGCTGGAGCCCTTTGCCATGCGACAGGGTTTGTGGGGTCTCATCCCTCGACACGGACGGATCGTGTTGCTGGTGGATTTTCAGCAGTTATTAAAAGAAAGACAGCGTGATGTTCTCTTGAATGTGACGTGCACTCATGAGTGATGTGTGAAATAATCTATGATAGGTAGCAATGGGGGCACTATGAAATTATCGTTACGAAAAAAGGTCCTGGGATTAATGTTGCTCTGTGTCTTCTCAATAGCAACCGTTATCTCGCTGATTTCCATCATGAATATCCGCTCCAGAGGTGAAGAGCGGATTGCAGCGTACCGTGCGACACTTCTCTCCGAAAGACAACAGCAGATCAAGGGATATGTGGAGATGGCGGT
The DNA here is from genome assembly GCA_903879825.1 of uncultured Geobacteraceae bacterium. Taxonomy (GTDB): domain Bacteria; phylum Desulfobacterota; class Desulfuromonadia; order Geobacterales; family Pseudopelobacteraceae; genus JACRCG01. Next base: position 9,080 of record CAIRND010000277.1, on the reverse strand, counting down.
GAAGGTGTTGGAGAAAATGTCGGTTGAAGAGGGTAAGAATGCCGTCAAAAACATGCGGTATGGCCAGAGCGGCTATATCTGGATCAATGATTTCAATAATATCATGATAAGCCACCCGGATCCTCGCCTGGAGGGGAAGGATCAGAGCGACCTTCGTGACCCCAATGGTATCTACATACTGAGAGAGATCACTAAAGTAGCCCGTGAAAAGGGTGAAGGCTACGTGAACTACATGTGGAAAATTCCTGGGCAGGAGGAGATGAAACCGAAGATCTCTTTTGCCAAGGCCATTTCTTCGAGGAACTGGATAATCGGCACCGGAATTTACGTGGATGACATCGAGTCTGCAGTTGTCAAGGAGCACACTACCATCAGGCGAGAGGTTTCTAACAGTATTGTCCAGTACATTGCTCTCTCTTTAGCCATACTGGTGTTTATGCAGATTATGGCATTTTTTCTGGTCAATAGATTTATTGCCGGCCCGCTTGGATCTATCGCAACGACACTCAAAAACTTTAACAACGATTTGACGGTGACTGTTCCCGTGACTACTACCGATGAGGTGGGCGAACTCGCCAGCTGGTTCAATGCTCACATCAAAGGGCTGCATCAGATTATCGGAAAAGTCTCCGTGATAACCGATAAAATCCATTCCCATGCCGACTCAATTGCGTTGACCATGGATCAGCAGTCGGGGTTCTCTACCCAACTTTCCAGTTCGGTAGTGGAAATATCATCCACCATGGAAGAATTCTCTTCAACCGCCAGTCAGATAGCTCAACATAGCCAAGGTGTGGTGGAAAGGGCCGACAAGACACTGGACGATACCAAAATTGGTGCTGCTGAGGTCGAAAATCTTAGTTTCAAGATTAATGATATAAGCCAGAATATTCAGTCAAATCTTACTGAAATAGTTGAACTGGGGAGAAAGTCCAAAGAAATCAATAAGGTTATGGAGATTATCAACAATATTGCCAATCAGACCAAATTGATTGCGTTCAACGCCGCACTTGAGGCGGCGAGTGCCGGAGAGTCCGGAAAGCGATTTGGAGTTGTGGCGGTCGAAATTCGACGTTTGGCCGACAGTGTGGTCGAATCAACATCCGAAATTGAGGGGAAAATAACTGAGATTCTGGATTCGGTCAACCGTCTGGTGATGTCTTCAGAAAAGAGCTTCCTGCTTATACAGGAGGGACAGGAATATGCCTCCCACACGGTATCGATGCTGATTGAAAGTGTGGATGGCGTTGATGAAACCGCCAGTGCTGCCAGGCAGATATCCCTTTCAACCCAACAGCAGCAGATTGCCAGCAGTCAAGTGGTCCTGGCGCTGAGGGACATTGAACAGGGTGTTCGTTTTGCCACCGATTCCATCCACCAGACTAACAGCGCAACAGGAGAGCTTGCTGAATTGTCTGTACAATTGAGAACCTTGATCGCGACCTTTACCATCGGTAAAGAGGGCAACGAACCGGGTGGCACACCAATTCCAGAGAACCGCTAACTCATGACTCATTCACGCAATAACATCCGGGTTTTAATCGTTGATGACAGTGCACTGGTACGCGACATGATCCGTGCCATGCTGGAGTCAGACCCGGACATAGTTGTGGTTGGAGAAGCGGTAAACGGCGTGGAAGCCATTGCCAAGGCCGCATCCCTCAAACCCGATATCATAACCATGGATATTGAAATGCCGGTTATGGGGGGACTTGAAGCTATTGGGAGGATCATTGATGAACAACCCGTGCCGATCCTGGTTGTGACCTCTCTGACTGGTGTGCGCACTGCTTTCGCTGCAATGGCGAAGGGGGCGCTGGATATCATTGAAAAGCCAGATATAACCCCTGAAAATATCAAAATATTGATTCAAAAAATTCGTTACCTTGCCAAGGTTGATGTGTCTGCTCATCTACAGACCACAGGGCGGCAATCAAGACCGGTGAGCACATGTGGTGCGGTAATTAAGAAAAATTTTTCAAAGGGAGGGATTGTCGCTGTGGCCGCCTCCACGGGAGGACCACAGGCAATTCGTACCGTACTGTCGCACCTGTCCGCCACATTCCCTTTCCCCATCGCTATAAGCCAGCACATCTGCGAGGGGTTTACTCAGGGCATGGTGGACTGGCTGAACAGTGGAACTCCGCTCACCGTCGTTTTGGCGGAGCATGGTGCCGGTCTCACTCCGGGTCACGTCTATGTCAATCCTGCTGAATATTCGATGACAATCAGCCCGCAGGGCAGAATCCTTCTTGGAGATCGGGATGCCGTCCAGATCTACCGTCCCTCCTGTAACACCCTTCTTTCTTCAGTTGCCGCTGCATATGGTAAGGTCGCAATCGGGCTGATTATGAGTGGCATGGGGGATGACGGCGTTACCGGTATGCGGGCAATCAAACAAGCCGGAGGTCTGACTCTTGCGCAGGATGCGGCAAGTTCAGTGGTATTCGGCATGAATCGGGTTGCAATAGAATGTGGGTGCATCGATAGAGTGTTGTCGCTTGGAGATATCCCCGCTGAACTGATTCAACTGACCGGAGACAGCAGATGATAGCCACTGAATTGTCCCGGAAAACGGCTGCAGCTGCAGCTCTTGTCCCTTTTAAAGAGCTGCTGCTGCGTACCTGTGGTCATAGCTTTGAAAAGGAACGGGAACAGGCGCTTTTGGCCAGTCTGTGCCGACGCATGGCGGCAGTAGCGTTTGATAATTATGACGCCTATTACGCCTTGCTGGTGCGTGACCGTGATGAATTGCTTCGATTGACTGAATTGCTGACAGTTAATGAAACTTACTTTTTTCGTGAACCAGATCACCTGAAGCTGATCGCAGATACATTAGTGCCGGAATTCATGGCTGCCCGCAGCCAAAGACCGATCAGGATAGTAAGTGCGGGCTGTTCCACCGGTGAGGAACCCTATACCATTGCCATTATGCTGCGGGAGCGGTTTGGAATCGAGAGTGAACGGCTGTTTGCCATCACCGGCGTGGACATCGACTCAACCGTCATTGCATCGGCAAAGCTGGGTCTGTATGGAAAAAGTTCGTTTCGAGGTATGGACCAGACCCTGCGTGAGCGTTACTTTGAACCGTGCGCTGCAGGCACGTTTCAGGTTAATGCCACAATCAGAAAGCAGGTTGAGTTTGAAGTGGTGAACCTGCTCGGATCTGCCTATCCCCAAAGGATGCAGCTGCCCGATATAATCTTGTACCGGAACGTTTCTATTTATTTTCCCGGACAGGTACAGCGGGAAATTTTCGGAAAACTTGCGGAACTGCTTGTCGCAGGAGGGTGTCTCCTGGTTGGTGCCTCGGAAACTATTTATCATGACATAGGAATTCTCTCTCTCGTTAAACAGGATTCGCTGTTTTTTTATCGCAAAACTCCTCCGCTCATTTTTGAAGAACGCCGAACCTTGAGTCGTTCCACTACGACTCCCGAACGGCCGGGGGGGCGGGCCTCGCAGGCGGGGCCCGTTCGGGCAGTCAAATCAGGAACCCTTCTGGACCGGCCTCCGGAAAGGTCTCTGAACGGCATTCACCGGAAACAGTCGCACATGGATGTCAGAGAACGTTTTGACGCTGCTATTGCTCTCGCCCATGACAAGCAGTACGACAAGGCGCGTGCCATTGTCGACGCAATCATTGAACAGGATGATTCCTTTGAGAAAGCATACTGTCTTAAGGGAAGTCTGCTGCTGAGCACGTCGCATTTCGATGAGGCCCACGCCGTCTGCACGACTGTTCTCAGTCGTGACCCGCTCTGTCTCGAAGCGTACCTTATGCTCGGGATGATAGCGCGACAGCGGGGGGGCAATGATGATGCCATCAAGCGTTTCAGAGAGGCGCTCTATCTTGATGCTTCCTGCTGGCCGGCTCACTTTTACTCTGCAGAGATCAGCTATTCGCTGCGGGACGAAAAACGGGCGCGTAGCGGCTATGAAGCGGCGCTCAGGATCCTTGAAAAAGGTTCGCTTCAGAAACTTGGCCAGCAGTTTTTTCCACTTATATTTAATGCGGAACAATTTATCGTTATCTGTCGTCACAAATTGTCGATTCTCCAGGGGAACGGGTAACATATGGCTTTTGATCACTCCAAATTTCTGGCGCGTTTTATTGAAGAAGCGCGTGAACATTGCTCCCGGATAAGTGAAGGACTGCTCAATCTTGAAAAAACTCCTGGCGATGCTGAGTTGCTCAACGGGTTGTTCCGTTCCGCCCACACCATTAAGGGCTCATCAAAGATGATGAAGCTGACAGGTGTCACCACGCTTGCCCACAAAATGGAAGATGTCCTTGATGCGGTGCGCGGGGGGAAGATTCCTTTGGCCGCCCCCGTATCCGACGTTCTCTTTCGGGGCGTGGATGCTCTTTTGGCTCTGCTGGAGCGAGTGTCAGCGGGTGATTCATCGACGGAAGCTCCGGGGGGGCTCTGTGACGAGCTGGCTCAAGCCGCAGTGATATCAGTTGCTGGTGAAGTTTTGACCGTTCAGGATATAGCTCTCCCTGTTGCACCATCAATTGAACCGGTCAAAACAGTCCCGGTGGCTTCCGGTGTTGAGCGAACAACCCCTCCCGTTGCTGATCCCGCACCACTACCACCGGCAGCCAAAGGCCGTCCGGTCGACTATCTGCGGATTAATGCCGCCAAGCTGGATGAACTGATCAGGCTTATGGGTGAAATAGTTTCCGAACATGGCCGATTCAGAAGGCATATCGGCCGACTCAGTGACGTTGAGCGTGCAACGGCACGGTATGTTACTGCTATTGCCGGGCAACTGCATAAAGCTGGAAATCAAAATGACCCATTGGTTGAGGCGGGAGCCGCTCTGCAGCTATCCCTGCGTCAATCAGTGCGGGCCATGTCTGATGCCTCTCTTATGCAGGATCATCTCGTTGCTGATCTGCAGGAAACCTCACTGAGGATGCGCATGCAGCCGCTTTCAACCGTTTTTGATCCTCTGCGCCGGACAGTCAGGGATCTCGCCCATGAACAGGGTAAGGATGTTGATTTCGTTATTGAAGGAGGAGATACCGAACTGGACAGGAAAATTATCGATCGAATCGGTGATTCTCTTATTCATATGATCCGAAATTCACTGGACCATGGTTTGGAGAGCGCCGAGGAACGCGCTGCGGCAGAAAAACCGTCCAAAGGAACCATTCGTCTTTCCGCGTGTTACGACAGCGGCTGCGTTACAATTTCTCTGAGTGATGACGGCAGGGGGCTGTCCGTCGACAAAATTCGCGAAAAAGCCCAGCTAAAGCACCTTTTCTCAGCTGATACCCTTGCCGGTATGTCGCGAGCGGAAATCATCGACCTGATTTTTATGCCAGGTTTCAGCACCAGCCCTATCATCACCGACCTTTCCGGTCGTGGCGTGGGTATGGATGTCGTCAGAAAAAGCATTGTCGATGAGTTGAAAGGAACTATTATCGTTGAAACCAGAGAGGGGGACGGAACTGCGTTTCTTCTGCGTCTCCCCCTCAATTTGGCGGTGTTTCCTCTCTTCTTTATATCAACATGCGGCAAAATATGTGCCCTGCCGGCCACGTCACTTGTCGAGATGCTCTCCGTCCAGCGGAGTGAAGTTATTGAAATCGTCAACAAGCGTGCCATTCGTCTTCGGGAGCAGATCATCCCGGTTGAGAGCCTGAGCGCTCTCCTCAAGCTTACGAAAGAAAGTTCGGTCGAATCGAATGAGGCGTTGATCGTCATCATCAGGGATGGAGAAGAAAAACTGGGACTGGAGGTCGACGAAATTATCGGCCGGGAGGAAATGGTGGTAAAGTCGCTGCCGACCCATCTGCAGAGTCTGCGCATGGTTTCAGGCGTTACCATCGGAGAGCGCGATAGTATCATCAACGTCCTACATGTGCCGGAACTTATCAGGCACGCGCGTGAAATTAGCGAGCCGGGACGGTTGCGCCCCGCCATTAAGGAGGATCGTGCGGCGACGGTGCTGGTGGTGGATGATTCCATGAATACCCGGGAGATCGAAAAAAGCATCCTGGAGGCGTACGGCTACAACGTGGTCACAGCGGAAGACGGTGAAGAGGCTTTTGAAAAAACGCGGGAGGTGCTGTATGATCTTGTCATTACCGATGTGGAGATGCCGCGTCTGGACGGTTTCTCACTCACCGAGCGACTTCGTGCCGACGATCGCTACCGGCACATACCGGTCATCATCGTAACCTCACGCGAGAAGGAAGAAGATAAAAAACGGGGTATTACCGTCGGCGCCAACGCGTATATCGTCAAGGGCGCTTTCGATCAATCCAATCTGATAGAAACGGTCCGCAGTCTGATCGGCTGACAGGGAGTGTATAAATGAGTGACACAACAACAATTCTTGTGGTGGATGACGACGAATTTACGGCCGAACTGACCGGAATGATCCTGGAGTCGGAGGGCTATGATGTTGTTATCGCCGTGGGAGGGCTGGAAGCTCTGGAGAAGATGGCAGGAAACCCTGCGATCAGTATGGTGGTTTCGGATATGAACATGCCGTTCATTGATGGGGTTCAGCTCTTCGCGGAATTGCGGGAACAGGGATTTATTCAACCCTTTGTACTTCTCACCGGAGAAGAGGCCGCCCCGCTTCGACTGGCCAATCCGGGTATGGATGGCGTGCTGACCAAGGACGAAGATCTGCAGGATGCTTTGCCGGAGATGGTGGAATCACTTCTTTCGCAGCGCTGATAAATATGGCGGTAATGAGTGCTCACGGTACATTGTGTTATTCGGAATGTCTGTGAAAAGGGGACTGGCTATGCCGGAAAAACCAAAACTTGCGGTCTATTGGGCTGCCTCCTGCGGCGGTTGCGAGATTGCTGTTGTCAACCTCCACGAAAAAATCCTGGATGTGGATGCGGTCATGGATTTCATGTTCTGCCCCTGCCTCATGGATACCAAGAAGAAAGACATTCTGGCGCTTCCTGACGGGGCAATTGCCGTGACTCTCTTTAACGGAGCTCTGCGCACCGAAGAGAATGTTGAGATGGCCCACCTGCTGCGAAGCAAATCACAGATTTTGATCGCTTTTGGATCCTGCGCCAAAGGGGGCTGCATTCCGGCACTGGCAAATTTTACCACCAAAGACGAACTCCTCAACGCCGTTTACATCGACAGTCCATCGGTGGATAATCCGGCCGCTATTATCCCCTCCGGCACGACCAGCTTTCCTGAGGGAGATATACATCTAACCGGGCTCTTAGGGCGGGTGAAACATCTGGCCCAAGAGGTGGAGGTCGATTACTACATTCCCGGCTGCCCGCCAGAACCGCATCAAATCTGGAATGTAATCGAGACTATCCTCTCCGGCAATCTGCCGCCCAAGGGAAGCACGGTCGGGTGCGGCACCTTGACAGTTTGCGACGATTGCCTCCGGACGAAAGAGGAAAAGCGTATTACTGCCTTCCGGCGGAACTATGAATTTTATCCTGACCCCAAAGCCTGTCTGCTCGAGCAAGGGTTGCTCTGCATGGGAATAGCCACCAGAAGCGGCTGTGGCGCCCCCTGCACCAAGGCTAATATGCCCTGTACCGGTTGTTACGGTGCGCCGGAAGGGATTCGTGATCAAGGAGCAAAGATGGTTGCGGCACTCGGTTCGGTTATGGATATCGGTGATACCACCGGTTTGTCGGAGGAAGCAATCGCCTGCCGCGTGGCTGACTTTCTGAAGACGATTCCTGATTACGCCGGATTGTTTTATAAATATACTCTGGCCAGTTCGACACTGGGCGGAAGGGTCGGGGGTAACTGATGGCGCGTATTGTAATAGACCCGATAACCCGTCTGGAAGGGCATGGCCGGATAGAGATCTTTTTGAATGATCAGGGAGCGGTGGAGAATACTTTTTTTCAGATTCCCGAGTTGCGTGGCTTTGAGCAGTTTTGTGTCGGGCGGATGGCTGAAGAGATGCCGGTCATTACCAACCGGATCTGTGGGGTCTGCCCTGAGGCACATCATCTAGCGGCAACCAAAGCGCTTGACCGAGTCTTTGGTGCCGAGCCGACCTCTGTGGCAAAAAAACTGCGCGAAATTCTCTATATGGCCTTTTTTGTGACCGATCACACGACTCATTTCTATGCACTTGGCGGACCGGACTTTATTGTCGGGCCGGATGCCCCACCGTCTGAGCGTAATATTTTGGGCGTCGCCCGTGCCGTTGGGCTGGAGGTTGCCGGTGAGGTGATCGCCTGCCGCAAGCGCAATCATGAAATTATTACCTTTTTGGGTGGCAAATCGATTCATCCGGTGGCCGGTGTTCCGGGGGGGTGGAGTCGCCCCATCACAGCGGAGGAGCGTGTCACGATTGAGGCTACCGCCCGTAAAAACATCGAGTTTGCCCGTTTCTCCCTCTCGATCTTTGAAAAAATTGTCCTGAAGAACCCGGTCTATCTGGATCTGGTGACCTCGGACATTTATCTGCACCGGACGTATTCAATGGGAACCGTGGATGCCAACAATCAGGCCAACTTCTATGATGGCATGATCCGGGTGGTGGACCCGGAAGGAAAAGAATTTGTCAGCTACGATCCTTCCGCATACCGCGAGCATATCGCCGAGCGGGTGGAGGCGTGGACCTACCTGAAATATCCGTACCTGAAAAAGGTCGGCTGGAAAGGTCTGACCGATGGAATCGAGAGTGGTATTTATACCGCGACACCGCTGTCGCGGTTGAATGTCTCCGAGGGGATGGCAACTCCTCTGGCACATGAGGAGTACCAGCGTCTGTACGAGACGTTTGGCTGCAAAAAAATCACCTCTGCCCGCTATGAGCCGATTCATCACCGCCTTGCCACCCACTGGGCGCGGCTGATAGAGCTGCTTTACGCCTCAGAGAGGATGCTGGAGCTGGCGTGTGATCCTGAAATAACCTCCCCTGAGACCCGCACTATTCCTGATCCGGCCTGTTTTGTCGGCGAGGGCGTCGGCTCTGTCGAGGCGCCGCGCGGAACGCTGACCCATCATTATGTTACTGATACGCGGGGAGTGCTGACGATGGTCAATATGATCGTTGGCACCACCAACAATTATGCTCCCATTTCCATGTCCATAAAGCGCGCAGCGGAAAAG
>CAIRND010000276.1 GCA_903879825.1 uncultured Geobacteraceae bacterium | reverse complement strand
GAAGCCGAACCGGATGACCAACTGAATGAATATGTGGGGAAAATTGTGGCGGCATCTGGCCGGGCTGCCGAGTTGACACATAGCCTGCTTGCTTTCAGCCGCACGCAGGTGATGAATCCGCGCAATCAGAATCTGAATATTATTGTTTCCACTGTTGCGTCTTTTGTCAAAAGAATCATCGGAGAAAACATACAGTGCAACACGGCGATAACAACCACACCCCTTCCCGTGTATGTTGATGGCGGTCAAATAGAGCAGGCGCTGATAAATTTGTGTACCAACGCCCGGGATGCCATGCCGGATGGTGGTGACCTGACTCTTGCAACAGATTCCATCACCATTGACGAACCATTCATCGCAACTCATAATTTTGGCACACCGGGACGTTTCGCAGTTATCACAGCTTCTGATAGCGGTAATGGGATGGACGAGACGACCAAAAAGAAGCTGTTTGAGCCGTTTTTTACCACGAAAGAGGTTGGTAAAGGCACCGGGCTCGGGTTGTCAATGGTGTATGGCATCATTAAACAGCATAACGGTTTTATTGATGTAGTCAGTACACCCGGTACGGGCGCCCGCTTTATTTTATATCTGCCAATTGTTGCATCGGAAAGCATGGCGCCTGGTTTGAATCCCTTCATCGGTATAGAAGTGCCATCCGGGACTGAGCTGATTCTAGTGGTGGAAGATGATGCCGATCTGCGTGAATTTATGTATAAAATTCTGGTCAAATATGGCTACCAGGTCCTCGTAGCCAGTGATGGCCAGGCTGGTGTGGATACGTTTCGGGATAATGCCGATACAATTAAACTTGTCATCATGGATATAGTGATGCCCCGTAAGGGCGGCACAGATGCGTACGGGGAAATGTTACAGATCAGGCCAGGTGTCAGAGCTCTTTTTAACAGTGGTTACAGCATAAATCACATCCAGCAACAGGCGGGACTTGGTGAATATGCGGAATTTATCGTGAAACCGGTTCAGCCGACAGCGCTGATGAAAAAGGTGCGGGAGATGCTGGATCGGTAGCAATTGACGTACCTGTGGCGGATAATCAGATGATGCCGCCACTCACCGCCTCAGAGGGAGAGCGGCTTTGTCATGTGAATATCCCCTATTACCGTCAGGTCCGTTTTTATCTGTGAGTTATGAATATCAGCCTTTTACCCCGGCGTAGGGACTCCATGAACAGCAGTCATTCCACCATCATAAAGCTGTATGCTTTTTCCTTTCTACAGATGATGCTGTTTCCCATGGCGATCATCACGCTGTTCTGGAAGGATCACATCGGTCTCTCACTGACGCAGATACTACTGCTGCAAGGGATTCTCTCCGTCGTAATGGTGCTGATGGAATACCCCAGCGGCTATATCAGCGACCGGATCGGCTATCGTGTATCGCTCTCTCTGGCAGCACTGGTCGGCATGATTGGCTGGGCGATATATACCGTCGCCGCCACCTTCACTCACGTTATGGTCGCCGAGATTCTGCTGGGAATATCCCTCGCATTTATCAGCGGTTCAGATAGTGCCCTGTTGTACGAAACCCTCAAGCAGCATGGTGCAGAGCAGGAGTATGCTCGTCATCAGGGTCGCATGAGCGGCTATGCCCAGGGAGGCGAGGCTCTGGGGGCGATCTTCGCTGGTGCGTTGTATGCTTACGCGCCGCTGCTGCCATTTATCCTGCAGATTGGAGTCTGGTTCCTGGCGCTTCTGCTCACCCGCTCCATGATTGAACCACCGAGGGAGATTGCGCCTCATGCCGGTCATCTGGCAGAAGCCGTGCGCACGGCACGCTATGCTTTTGTGGAAAACAAACCGCTACGCTACACCATTGTGCTTAATTCGTTTTTGGGGCTTGCTTCGTTTTATCCGGTGTGGCTGATCCAGCCCTACATGCAGCACGCGGGTGTACCTCTGACGTGGTTCGGTCCTGTCTGGAGCGGCGCAAATCTGACGGTGGCTTTTTTCTCCCTGACCAGTCACCGGGTCAGCAGCCTTTTTGGTGATCGCTTCATGGTGATACTGTTTTTGGCCCTGATCGGTGTCGGCTATGTGGGGTTGGGGACCGTCGGCGGGATGGGCGGTTTTCTGTTCTATTACCTGCTAACAACAATGAGAGGTCTGCGTGGGCCGATGATGCTGACGATTACTCAAAAGGAATGCCCGTCAGCGAACCGGGCCGGTATCCTTTCGCTCCAGTCGCTCTGCTTTCGGTTGCTGTTCGTCTGCACCGGTCCGTTGGTGGGGATGCTGGCCGACAGGATCGGGATCAGGGGGGCGTTTCTTTATCTGCTGCTTGGCTTTGTAATCGTACTGCCGCCACTGGCGTGGCTTTTCTTCCGGAGTATCCCACAAGAAAAAGTACGGGATGTCACGGTATAGTTTGTTTTTATTGTCGGCACTTCCGGGAGGAATACCTTGATGAAGCTCTTTTTCCAAAACACAGTGATTGGCCGGATCGGTATTGCTGAAGAGAATGGCTGTATTACCAATCTTTTTTTTGAAACTGACAGAATCCCGCAGGATGTGGAAACAGGTGAAACGGAGGGGATCACAGAGGCTTTCCGGCAGCTGACCGCATACCTGGCCGGCGATTTGAAAACATTTACTGTGCCGCTTGCTCCCGCCGGTACTGATTTTATGCGTACGGTGTGGGCTGCCTTGTGTGACGTTCCCTATGGTACAACGGCCAGCTATAAGAATATCGCCGTCGCTGTCGGGAACCCGAAGGCGGTGCGCGCGGTGGGAATGGCGAACAACAGAAACCCGCTTCCCCTGTTTGTGCCCTGCCACAGGATTATCGGTTCAGATGGGAAGCTGGTAGGATACCGGGGTGGACTTGATCTGAAACGAACACTGCTGGAACTAGAAAAACGGCATAGTTGAATACGCCGCCTTCCTCCGTATCAATTCCAATTGTCCGTTCCATATACGAGCGGCTGTTTATGATCGACTATCCAGGCGGCTATATCGGCCAAGGGCTTTTCTGCCTGTAAATCCCGCAATAACATATGATAACCGTTTTCGTAAAATGCTTTTCTGGTGGCCGTGGGCATCTTCTTGAGCATAAGGAATATCGGGCTTTTGGGGATGATCTGATCGTTTTTGCCATACTGTACCAGAGTGGGCACGTGCAGGTTTTCCGCCTGTGATAGTGCCTTGTCCATCAGGTTGGAGAGGCCGTACACGGTGTCAATGCGGGTTCCCTTGATGACTTGTGGGTCGCGCCCCAGTGCGCGCAGCATTTCGATATTATCCGAGGGGGTGCGGTGCAGCCCTTTTCCAGTCAACTCCAGCCAGGGTAGTGTGTGCGCGGAAACGGCGAGCAGCCATCTTTGATACCAGGGCATGGTGTCCCGTCCCCATACAGCAGGTGCAATAAGAATCACACCGTCAACATTGGGCCGATGACTCCCGGTCATAGCGACGATGGTTACCGCCCCCCCCATGCTCTCCCCCAGAATATAGAGAGGAACGTCGGGGTGACGTGTGCGAATCACCTCCGCAAAGCTGGCAAGATCACGGGTATATGCCTCGATACCCGACCAGAGCCCCCGTCCCGGTGCGCTGCCGAAACCACGCTGATCGTAGGCGTAGCTGGCTATGCCCTGACTGCTGAGGAAGATGCCCGGTTTGGTGAAGGAGTTGCTGTAATCGTTGAAGCCGTGCAGTGCAATAATAACCGCCGTGACAGGGCGACTCTTCGGCAGCCAGGTACGTACCGGCAGCTTTGAGCCGTCAACGGCAACGTAATATTCGTTTTCCATTTTTGGAGCGATTACCTGTTTGCCGGGGTGGTTCACCAGCGGAGAACATGCAGAGGACAGAGACAAAGTTACTGCTACTGCGGCTGTGAGGAGTGACTTTTTTGAAAAATTCATGGTGTGATCCATCCGGGGAGGTGCGTGGTGAAATTGGACAAAAATTGCATGTGGGCAAAATGTGTCTGGACATCAGTGTACTACCCTTGCTAATCTCTCGTCAAAATGAATTAAGTGGCACCTTTATTCGCTTCATCGTCAACTCATACACGTAAAAGGGAACAACATGAATCTGAAAAAAATTGCGGTAGTGCTCAATGGCTTCATCCACGATTTTGCTTCCGGAATCTGGCTGGCCGCCATTGCAACGATTGTCCTGCTGCATAACGCACATCTTCGCGAACCGGCACTGACTCAGGCCATCAACCCGCTAGAAAGGAATTTCTTCTGGTGGAGTATCGCCGCCATGGCAGTCATTCTGGCCACCGGCGCCGGTCGCACGTTTACCTATGTGGATAACTGGTATGGCGTTGATGCGGAGCGTGTTCGCCGCCGGATGCTTATCATCAAACATGTGGTTCTATTTGCCGTTTTCAGTCTCGGCTATTGGGTTGTCTATTATCGCGTATTCCATTGAAAACGTTCTGTTGAAAATTTTCTTGCATAACTTTTTTGATAAGTAGAGTATTGACACTGGTAGTACAGCAACAAACAGTTGCAGGGAGACAAATCAAATGACTCTAGCGGCGATATCACCGAAAAGTGTTTTGGCGAGTCCTATTCAGGTCAATCCGCAGGTTACGTCAGATCTTCAGACTTCAACGCCTCAGG
>CAIRND010000275.1 GCA_903879825.1 uncultured Geobacteraceae bacterium | reverse complement strand
CTGACTCATATCATCGAGCTGTTTCCGTATATGCTGATAGCCCATCTGGGGGCGACATTGGCGGGGGAGAATGAGGCGGCGCGGTGCGAAGTTGAACGTTTGTCGCTGACAGATGATATCACCGGCCTCAATAATATGCGCAATTTTTTTCTGCTGTCCGACATACAGGAAAAACTTGCCAAACGCTATATCCGCCCCTTTGCACTCTGCATGCTCGACGCCGACAATCTTAAAAAAATAAATGATCAGCACGGCCACCTTGCCGGTACCCAATTGATTCAGGAGGTTGCCCGGATGATCGGCGCAACCGTCCGTTCCTCGGATATCAGCGCCCGTTATGGCGGTGACGAATTTGTCATTATGTTCAATGAAACCGGAAAACAGGATGTTATCGGTGCCGTTGAAAGGATCGTTGCCGGTATGGCCGCAGCTCCCTTTGATTTTGACGGCCACAGCATTACGACCACGCTCTCGGCCGGACTGGCCGGCTATCCTGAGGATGGCGACGATGTGCGCACGATCATGGCAAAAGCTGACGAGGCCATGTATGTCAGTAAGCGCAGCGGCAAAAATCGCCTGACGGTTTTTAGTGAAACCATGTATGACGATTCGTTTGCCCCGCAGCAAGACGCCGCCCGATGAAATCGCTGCGGCGTTTGCGCTCACTGCTTCTGCTATTGTTACTGCTGGTATTCACCGGAGAAGCTGCCGGTGATGAAACGTCGGTCGGCATCAGTGAACATCTTGGTGCCACGCTCCCGCGTGACATTGTCTTCCGTGATGAGGCGGGTAAGCCGGTTCGGCTGGCTGAGCTGATAACCGGCCCGACAATCATTTTGCCGGTGTATTACAGCTGCACCAATGTCTGCTACAACCTGCAGTGGGGATTGGCGCAGACGCTTCCCCGGATAAAGAGTAAACCGGGCGAAGAATACCGTGTCATCTCGATCAGTTTTGACGAAAAGGATTCTCCGCAGTATGCGGCGACGTTCAAACGTGTTTATCTCAGTTCGATGCACGCCCCGTTTCCTGAGAATGGCTGGCGATTTCTGACCGGCGACGCTGAAAACATCCAGCGATTTACCACGGCGATCGGTTATGGTTTTCAGCGCAGGGGGCGTGATTTCCTTCATCCGGTGGGCAGCGTTATTATCACCGGAGAGGGCACGATTGTCCGCTATCTGTACGGCACGACCTTTTTGCCCAAGGATCTGTCGCTGGCACTGATCGAGGCACGGGACGGCACCTCAGGCACCACCATCCGGAAAATGATGGAGTACTGTTTTACTTTCGATCCGGGACAGAAAACCTATGCGTTCAATCTCCTGAAAGTGAGCGCTACCGTTGTCATCCTCTGTACCGGAGGATTTTTTGTTTTTCTGCTGGTGACCGGCAGGAAGCGCACACAGCGTAATTCGAGGAAATAATGGATGTGATCGTGCCCGAACAAACAGCCACCGGCAGCAGCTTTTGGAATGATAGCGGAAAAACCGGCATCGCCTCCTGGATCTTCTCCACGGACCATAAGCGGATTGGCCTGCTCTACTTTTATGTCACCTTCGGTTTCTTTCTGACCGGCGTGCTGCTTGGCCTTCTGCTTCGCATCGAATTGATGGCGCCCGGCCGGACTATCATGGGGCCGCAGACCTACAACGCTCTCTTTACGGTGCATGGCGCGGTTATGATTTTCCTCTTTATCATCCCCGGTATTCCGGGCGCTTTTGGCAATATGGTCATGCCGATACAGATCGGAGCGCGTGATGTGGCCTTCCCACGCTTGAACCTGCTCTCCTGGTGGCTGTATATCATCGGCGCTGTGATCGTGCTGGCCTCGCTTTTCAGCGGCGGCGGGGCACCGGACACCGGCTGGACCTTCTATGTTCCATTCAGCTCCCGTACCGGCACCAACGTATCCCTGGCGGTCTTCGGCGTATTTATCGTCGGTTTTTCATCAATACTGACCGGGGTTAACTTTGTAACCACCATCCACCGCCTCCGGGCTGAGGGGATGAACTGGGATCGCCTGCCGCTCTTTACCTGGTCGCTGTATGCGACCGCCTGGGTGCAGATTCTGGCAACACCGATTCTTGCCATCACACTGGTGCTGGTTATGGCCGAGCGCGTACTCGGTACCGGCCTGTTTGACCCCACCCGGGGTGGTGATCCGGTCATGTACCAACATCTATTCTGGATTTACTCCCATCCGGCGGTCTACATCATGATCCTGCCGGCGATGGGTATTGTTTCGGATATTATTCCGGTCTTTTCCCGCAAGCCGATTTTCGGCTATAAAATGATCGCCTTCTCCAGCATCGCCATTGCCGCCGCCGGATCGCTGGTCTGGGGGCATCATATGTTTACCAGCGGCATGAGCGACAATGCCGTCATGATATTCTCGTTTCTGACCTTCATCGTGGCCATCCCCTCG
>CAIRND010000274.1 GCA_903879825.1 uncultured Geobacteraceae bacterium | reverse complement strand
TCCTGGAAGCATCATGACGTGTTCCGACTGCCACTCGACTGATTCAACCGCTTCCAAAGGCCCTCATGGCTCTTCTGTTAAATGGATGCTTGCCGGAACCAACAAGGCTTGGCCATACACAACAGCTGCAGGTAACGGTGGTTCTGTCGGCACCCTGTTTACTCCGGCGACATATACGACCGGAACCGGTACTGCTAACGGATTATTCTGTCTGAATTGCCACACTATCAGGCCCACTACAGGCGGCAACAACTGGCATAGCAATAGTGATATTATCGGCGGTCAGCATGGTAGCAATGCCATCACGGCATGCGCTTCCTGCCATGTTCGGGTACCACATGGCGGCAAGATTTCACGTCTCCTTCAGACCACCAAGGCACCAGCACGCTACCGCTCAAACGGAAGTACCGCAACGTCAAGCTTTGATTTCTGGGGAACATCAACGGCGAATATCAAAGGTTCAACATTCAGCAGTGCAAACTTCAATTCATCATGTAGCCAGCATAACGGTGGTGGTGTCGGTGGTGAAGCATGGTAAATCGCAATTCTGTCTTACATCAGAATTCGCTGAAGTATTTAAAAAACAGGTTTTGTAAAGAAATGGTCGGGAGCGTGCGGGGACAAAACTGAGCTCGCTCCCGCAGATCAGGATTATTTAGATTTGGAAGCATTTTGTTCAAATCAGCCCTTTTTCCCGCAAATTTTCAACATGCGACTTCACCAGTGGTAACTCCCGCTCTAGGGCGATTACAAGCTCGATGACATTGTCGTGATTGTCCTGTTTTGCGTTATGTTGTAGGCAGGTGCATATTTCGGTGATTTTCTGTAACCCCAGATTTCTGCTGCCACCCAGAAGATAATGTGCTGTTTCAGAAACCCCGGGATAATTTTTATCTTCAACAGCTGAATATAACTCTGATATCTGCCTTTCTACATTTATTAAATAGGGATCGATCACTGATGGCACGAGGTCTTTCCCCGTTTTTTTGAACATCAATAACAAACTTTTTAATCGCGCCGCATCAAATACATTTTCAACAGACGTTTCAACGACGCTGTTATTATCAGAAAAAAGTTCTGACGACTGAGAGAATAAATGATAAGGCGGAACGGTCCAGCGAGTGACGACATCTTGCAGCGTACTGGAACGTATCGGCTTACTCAGATAATCATCCATTCCAGCGGCGAGACACTTTTCACGAAAGCCCTTGATTGCATTGGCAGTAAGAGCGACAATAACAGTGTGCTTTTTGTTTCCCTCCAGCCGCCGTATCTGCTCAGTCGCTTCAAAACCGTTCATATCCGGCATATTACAGTCCATAAAGACAATGTCATAATTTTCATGACTCACCTTGACAACAGCATCCCTCCCGCACGAAACCACATCCACCGTGCAACCAATGAACTGCAGCATGGTAGCCGCCACAACTTGGCTGGACGGATTATCCTCAGCCACAAGTACTCGTAATTGCTTCTGTAGTTCAACTGAATGGGGTTTCTCAGGATTGTACTGTGCTGTGACATCAGAATTAATAGAGGAGCCGCTGTTTCTCTTTTGAGCACAAAGGGAAACAACCGTAACAGCATCAAAAACCCGATGTTGATGGAGCGGTTTGTTTAGGAAAGCAGAGAAAATTGTACCCGGAATGTCAGTGACCATTTCTGTGCCATGTGAAAGTGGCGAGAGAAGTATAAGCTGGATATCACCAATACATTTATCCTGTTTTATGCATCTACCAAGTGACACACCATCCATCCCCGGCATATTTTGATCTATAAAAGCTATCCGGTAGGGGTCGCCATCACGCTGTGCTTTATTCAACATTTTCAGAGCCTTATCTCCCGAACTCGCCAAACTGCAGCGCAATCCTTGGAAGGCAAGATATCTGGCCAGAATCAATCTATTCTGCCTGACGTCATCGACAATCAGAACATGAACGCCCGACAATTCAGGATGTGTCGCGTGTTCTACACGGAAAGTCGTATCGAGTGGCAACGCCAGAGTAAACCAGAAGGTGGAACCTTTACCTTCAATACTTTTTACACCGATGCTGCCGCCCATCAATTCCACCAAACTCTTACTAATGGCGAGACCAAGACCGGTTCCGACGTGAGAACGGTGTAGAGGCAAATTAACCTGATAAAATTTATCGAATAACTGGGCGAAGGCATCCTCGGGAATACCAATACCGGTATCTGTCACCTTGATTTTGAGAGAGGTGTCCCCACTACTGGTACCGAAACACTCAACATCAATAACTATATGTCCCTGTTCGGTAAATTTGATCGCGTTGCCGGCAAGATTTACCAACACCTGCCTGATACGTCCCGCATCCCCGATCAGATGCGTCGGTATTTCCAGGGGGCAGCTGATAATTAACTCAACCTGCTTGACAAAGGCCCTCGGAGCGAGAAGCTCACCGACATTCTCGAAAACTGAGCGTAAATCAAAGGGAGCTGTTTTAATCTCAACCTTCCCCGATTCCACTTTTGAAAAGTCCAGAATATCATTAATAATATCAAGTAGAGTATTTGCAGAGTTAAGTATGCCGCTGGCAAAAACATGCTGTTGCTCGGATAATGCGGTTTTTAACAACAGATCTGACATCCCGATGACACTGTTCATGGGAGTGCGAATTTCATGGCTCATAGTAGCCAAAAAGTCACTTTTTGCCTGATTAGCAGTTTCAGCCTGGTTGTGTGCAACAATAAGCTCATGGGACTGCTGGAGTACCAGGTCCTGCGAAGTTCTCAGTTCGCTCATATAACGCAATATTTTTTCATCCGCCAGTCTACGCTCCGTTATATCACGTACAATGACTATGTTTTCGTCTATCCCGCTCCGCACAGAACGCAACTCCAGATAGCGGGGTCTTCGTTGTACCGAAAAATTAAAGCACAACTGGAGATCATCAGACTGCAGACCTTGACAGATATCGTAGTAATCCGCTGTTTCTGACCCTGGCGACAGTACCTCTGTGATTTTTTTTCCGATCAGATCATCAGGGACAAATGAAAAGTCGGTTGTGTTCGGTTTCTGGCAATACAAAATGGTACCGTCATTACGGCAACGAAAGATAAGGTCAGGAATGGCCTTTAGCAGGGCAAGAGTTTTCTGCTCGCTCTGACGCAGTTCATGCTCCATCTGCTTTTGGATACGTTCCTGACTCTGTTTATAGAGAGCCATCTCTATGGAATATTTAAGATGGTTGAGATTTACCGGCTTTTCAAGAAAAGCAAACGAGTTTGATGTTTTGGAACGGGAAAAAGTGGCGTCATCACCGTGTGCAGTAAGAAATATGATCGCGATATCAAGCGCAGCAGAAATCCGGTTGGCTGCCGTAATTCCATCCATTTTCCCTTTCAGTGAAACATCCATCAGGATCAGATCAGGGAGCAGGGTTGAGGCCATTTCTATAGCCTCATCTCCGTTGTCAACGATTGCAACGACTGTGTATCCAAGACGAACGAGTGAAGCACCAAGCTTCTCTGCTGCAGCGGCTTCATCCTCAACAATCATTATTCCAAATTTACGCGTCAAATTTCACTCCACCGTAACGCTTTTGGCCAAATTTCTTGGTTGATCGACATCTTTACCTTTTAGAATTGCAAAGTTATACGCCAATAATTGGAGCGCTACAGCAAAGAGTACTGCGGAGAGAATTTCTCCGGCCCATGGAATTTTTAGAGTAAATTCTGCCCTCCTGCCGGTTTCCTGATCACCTTCGGAGCAAAAAGCAATAACTTTGCCTCCACGGGTAATAACCTCCTCCATGTTAGATCTTACTTTTATAAGGTGCCGATCATTTGGCGCTAAAATAAAAACCGGCATTTCTCTGTCTATTAAGGCAATCGGCCCATGCTTCATCTCGCCTGCCGGATACCCATCGGCATGGATATACGATATTTCCTTCAGTTTAAGTGCGCCTTCCAGAGCGATGGGATAGCTGATGCCACGTCCGAGGTAAATTGCATCCCATGAGGTCAGATATTCACAGGCAATCTCTTCAATTTGAGGGTCAAGTTCCAGTGTTTTTTTAACATGAGCGGGAAGTCCACTGAGCTCCACGATCATTTCTTGCCCCTTTTCCTGACTAATAGTGCCATTGGCACGACCGAGACGGATAGCCAACAGATAGAGTGCAACGAGCTGAGTAGTAAACGCTTTTGTTGATGCAACTCCAATTTCCAAACCGGCGTGAGTATAGATCACCCCGTCTGATTCACGGGCGATGGAAGAATCAACAACGTTACAGATAGACACGATATGTGCATTCTTCCCTCGCGCTTCACGCAATGCGGCGAGAGTGTCGGCAGTCTCGCCCGACTGGGAAATCGGAATTACCAGCGTTTTTCCAGAGATAAGCGGATCACGGTAGCGAAATTCTGAAGCTATTTCTACATCGACAGGGATACGGCACTGTTCCTCTATCAGATATTTCCCTACCAGAGCCGCATGCCACGAAGTTCCACAGGCCACCAAACAAAGCTTTTCAAACGAATTCAGTTCACAGTCATTTAGGTTCAGCCCCTCGAGGAATACGTCCCCCTTCTCATCGAGTAAACGTCCCGCAATTACGTTTTTGATAGACTGTGGCTGTTCGTGTATCTCTTTAAGCATAAAATTTGGATAGCCGTTTTTTTCTGCCTTCAACGGAGACCAGTCAACATGTCGCGAAGCTTTGGCAATCTCTTCTCCGGTAATGGTGAAGAATGTCACTCTGCCCTCCCGAAAGACCGCCATCTCGCCATCTTCCATGATTACCATTTCTCTTGTATTAGAAATTATGGCAGGCATATCCGAAGCAATGAAATACTCATCGCCCCTGATGCCAACAACCATTGGTGAACCGGATTTAGCCGCTATAAGTGTTTTTTCGTCCTTTTGGTTCAAAATACACAACGCATACGCACCGTGGAGCTCTTTCAATGCAAGCTGAACCGCTTTTTCGAAGGAGCCGGTTAATTCATATTTTTCATCAATAAGATGGGATATCACCTCGGAATCAGTTTCTGATATAAATGCGTGTCCCCGATCGATTAATTCATCTTTCAGCGCAAGGTAGTTTTCGATAATGCCATTGTGAACAACGACGACTGAGCCACTTTTATGTGGATGTGCATTAGTAACGCTCGCCTTGCCGTGTGTGGCCCAGCGTGTATGCCCGATGCCGATAGTACCTGACAACGGTTTATCTTTGATAAGTCGCTCAAGATTGATCAATTTACCAGAACTACGCCGTATTTCTGCCGTCCCATCATCCATAGTACAGATACCGGCAGAATCATACCCTCGGTATTCAAGCATCTTCAGGCCATTCATGATAACCGGGGTAGCATCCTGATTTCCCATATATCCTACGATGCCGCACATAAATTTGCCTCCTTTTCATTCCGCACGTTCCAAGTAAGAAATGTCGCAGCATATATTCGCAGCCACATAAGGAAGATTTCTTTTACACATACTGTGCCAGCAACATCAGACAATATAGCGGTGTAATATCAGCTTATTACAATTTCAATAGCGAATAAAGAAAGGAATCAAAGGGTACAGACAGTGTGCCAGAGTGATAATAACCGGTAAAAATAACGGGCACGACACGGCATCAGCGCACTGTCAACATTTTTACTAATGTTACATTTGTGGCGGGGAGATTCATCACGTTGCGATGTAATCTGCTTCAATTCAATTATGCGGGTAGACCCAAACGCTTACTGAGTGTTTGCCGGGCAATGCCCAGCAATAGTGCTGCAGAGCGTTGATTACCACTGGTGAGATTCATGGCAGATGAAGTCAAATAATCTTCCATCTCCTTTATAGTGGGGAATCGTCCGAAAAAACCATAGAGCGCCTCGTCAACCTCTTTACCCGGCAGCAAAAGTGCTGAATTAGTGAGATTATACCCATTACCGGACAGACTGACAAAACAGTCAAGAGTCAGCAACCCTGTTGTGTAACGGGCAACTGCGTCAAAGATCATGGCATGCAGTTCACGGACATTTCCCTCATAATGATAGGTTGAGAGAAGTGCAGTAACTTCTCGTGAAGGTGTTGGCTTTGTTTTATTGAGTGATCTTGAGGCTTTTTCTAGAAAGTGATCAAGGAGTGCCGGAATATCCTCGCGACGTTCTCGGAGTGGAGGTATCTGAATGTGATGGGCACAGAGGCGATAATAGAGATCTTTGCGGAACTTGTTGGAAGCAATAAGGCTCGGGAGATCATGATTGGTAGCAACGATAAGACGGGCGTCGGTTTTTTTAAGGACATCCGAGCCAACCGGATAGAATTCCTGCTCCTGAATAAGCCGTAGCAGCTTAATCTGGGAAGTCTCATTTAAATCACCTATTTCATCGAGAAAAAGATTGCCGCCAACGGCTGAACAGATAAGTCCATCACGCGGCTGATCGGCACCGGTAAAAGCCCCTTTTTTATGACCGAACAGAGTATCGGAAAACATATTATCATCAAGTCCGGCAGCGTTAACAGTAACAAAAGCCCCTTTTCTGCCGCTTAATTCTCCGATTGCCCGTGCAATCAACTCTTTACCGACACCGGTTTCGCCGGTAACCAATATCGGCTGGTCTGACTTTGCGATAACTTCAATGTACTTGAAAATGGCCCGCATCTTTTTACTGTTCGTGATTATTGCATCGAAAGCGGCAGGATGTTCCAGGCGATCGTTGAGAAGATATTCTCGTAGGATCCTGTTTTCTTTTGATAACTCATTAATATGAAGAGCATTGGCAACGCTCAATAGCAGTCGCTCAATCTCCACCGGCTTCGTTATATAATCAACCGCCCCGGCTTTTATGCAGCGAACTGCCGTCTCAATATCGTCAGAAGATGTCGTGACGATGATCGGTATGTTGGGGAAATCCCGAAGCAGAACAGGAAGGAGATCTAGCCCCGATACATGCGGCATCATCAAATCAAGCATGATTATTGAAACCGGATTTTCTTCCAAAAATCGCACCGTTTTTCTGCTATCTGTCAGTGTCAGGACATTTGTGATCCCTTCGCTCTCCAGAGCGGTTACCTGTATTTCAAGCACAACGGGATCATCGTCAATCAAGAGGAGGGGCAATTGTGAGTTAATTTTAGAATTCATCGTGACCTCCTATCATTTTCAAACGTTTGCTGATTGTCTGACGGGTAACTCCAAGTATCGAAGCAGCAACAGCATAATTTCCATCAGATACTTTCAACGCTTCTACTATCAGATAATCTTCAATTTCACGAAATGTGGGGAGGCGGCCAAAAAGGCTGTAAACTCCTGCGGTTCCGGCAATAGGTGCTTTGGATGGAGCGGGAGAGCTCACCTCTGTCGCAGCAGAAATACCGTAGAAATCATCAAGAGACAGTATCCCCTCCTCATGACGGGCTACGGCGTCACTGACTCTGGCCTGTAGTTCCCTGACATTGCCGGGAAAATCATATTCTGCCAGTGCCTGAACAAGTTCTGGTGAGATTCCCGGGATACTCCTCCCAAAGTGCCGTGCAGCCTCCGCAATAAAACTTTCAAGAAGAAGAGGGATATCCTCCCGACGTTCGCGAAGTGCAGGAATATTAATCTGGTGGCTGCAGAGACGGTAATACAGGTCACGGCGAAAGCGACCTTCCTTAATACGTTCCTGCAAGTTTACATTTGTCGCAAGAACGATTCGTGCGGAGCTGGATTTGACCAGATCTGCACCCACCGGATAATATTCCCGTTCCTGTAGTAGGCGCAGAAGCTTGACCTGTGACAACTCGTTCAAATCGCCAATTTCATCCAGAAATAGGGTACCATGTGAAGCCTTACTGACCAATCCGTCGCGGTACTGATCAGCACCGGTGAAAGCACCCTTCTTATGACCGAAAAGAGTGTCAGAAAACATAGCATCATCTAACCCGGCAACATTGATGCTGATAAACGGCCCTCGAACTCCGCTTATCCGGTGAATTGCGCGGGCAAACAACTCTTTGCCTACACCGGTTTCCCCCGTGATCAGAACCGCCTGTGGGGAACAAGCTACTACCTCCGTATATTGAAAGATCGAACGCATCCTCCTGCAGATTGTTTTTATCTCAGTAAAAGCTTCAGCATGCTCCAGGCGGTCGTTCAAGAGATATTCTTTTAAAGAAGTGACTTCCTGCTGCGAATAATTGCTTTTAAGTGCATTTTCAGCCGCCACTATCAGACGACCCGGTTCGACCGGCCTGACCAAATAATCAACAGAACCTGCCTTCATGCAGTTAATAGCGGTCTCCACATCAGGTGATGCCGTTTCCACAATAACCGGGATATCAGGATAATCCCTGCATATTCGTGGCAGCAGTTCTGCTTTGTAGATAGCAGGGGTCATATCGAGAACAATGAGTGATACGGCATGCTGTTCGAGCAGCGTCAGAGTAGCGCGACTATCAGAAAGCGCAAGAAGAGGACTTATTCCTGCTTCCTGAAACAGTAATTTTGTCTGTTCCAATGTGTGCGGATCATCGCTAACCAACAACACCGTACATAATATTTCAAGCGACGCTGTCGACATAATTAATCCTCATAATTCACTGAAGGCATAATCAAATTATTTGTATCGCATAAGTATTGATTGTCAAGCTGACGTGTATTTTTTTGTAAAGAACTCGCTCACGGTACCCGTATAAAGTCGCATGGCTCTAATCGTAACAGCTGCAGTTTATTTTAACATCCGCTAGCAATGCTATTTTATATGCTCATTCCTCATATTGACCCTGCCCATCGTGACTTCATTGTAACATTTTTATGTCGGGTCATCTTCAACCCAACATCAGCCAACAACCTATTATTTTGAGGTTTTTCAATAATAACGGACTGGCATGATATGTGTTATTCCCATATGAGATACGACACTTCATAGCCAGGTGATGCCGATGACCTTTTCCGAATCACTCTACAAGTTCCGATATGAGCTGGTGCTCTCCCTTCTTTTGTTGTCAGGGCTTTATGGCTCTATCGTACCGGAGATGGTTACTAACTGGTACAGTGATGACAACTACTCGCACGGTTTTCTTGTGCCTCTCATTTCAGTTTATTTTCTTCGTGAGCGCTGGAATGAGCTGAAAAATACGAAAGCAACACCTTCAAACATTGGTGTCATCGTGATCATCTGTGCCCTATTGCAGCTAATTATAGCAACACTTGGTAATGAGTACTTTACCGCCCGCTCCTCTCTGATTGTTCTGATTGCCGGGATGGTTCTCTATTTTTTTGGGGTGGAAATTTTTAAAATATCCCGTCTGCCGATTATTTATCTCCTCTTCATGGTGCCGCTTCCCTACATTGTTTACGATGCACTCGCATTTCCGTTGAAGATGTTTGTCAGCTGGGTAGCCGTCGGATTCCTTAAGTTCATTGGACTTGCAGTCGTGCGGGACGGAAATATCATAATGTTCCCAACCATTAGCCTAGAAGTCATCGATGCATGCAGCGGTATGCGATCACTTGTTTCCATACTAGCTCTCAGCACCGCCTATGCATTTTTTCTGCACATTAGTCACGTAAAGCGCGGAGTAATAATCTTTTCTGCAATATTTTTGGCAATATTTACAAATGCCCTGCGGGTAATCATTACCGGAATCCTTGCCAATAGTTGGGGGGCTGCCGCAGCTCAGGGCTTCTTCCACGAGTTTGCCGGAATAGCCGTTTTTGCTCTTGCCATGACACTGTTGGCCGTGCTGGGCATGATGCTACGTGAAAAAGCATGAAAAGCAGATATC
>CAIRND010000273.1 GCA_903879825.1 uncultured Geobacteraceae bacterium | reverse complement strand
TCCGACGATCATGGCTAAAGTAACGTACGTTTCGGCCGACCGCCTGACTACCCGCACTCCACAGGGTGAAATGCCCTATTATGAAGTACGCCTCGAACTTGATCCGCACTCCCTGAAAGAGGCCGGCGATCTGCAACTCTACCCCGGTATGGCGGCTCAGGTTTCTATCAGTACCACGCCGCGTACCGCTTTTGATTACTTCATCGGCCCACTGAAGGAACGCGCCGGGAAGGCATTCCATGAACGGTAAAATGAAAATGCTTCCGGTGGCACTCCTGCTCGTTACCTGTCTGCTACCCTCCATTGCTCGTGCCGGGGTTGACGATCTGCTCAGCCTGTACGCCAGTGCGAAAACCAGGGATCCAGCTATCGGCAGAGCGAAGGCGCGCCTTAGCGCCGGCAAAGCCGACACGGACATCTCGTTTTCCCAGATGCTGCCTCGCGTTGAAGCCAATGCCGGCATCAACTGGATCAGTAACACCTCACTCAATTACGGTCCCAGTGAAATATCCGGTTCGTATACCGGAGATAGTTATGGTTTCAGCGCACGAGTGCCGCTGTTTGTGGTCCCGAATGTGTTAAATCTGGCCGCCTCGCGCGCGTCAGTGAGGGGTGCTGACGCCATGCTGACCGGTAGTCGTCAGGACCTGATTGTGGCGCTTGCCGAAGCTTATTTCGGACTATTGAAAGCCCAGGTTGACGAAGTGTTGTATCGTGAGGAACAGAATCGTCTGGCCCTGATCTATGATCAGGCCAAAGAGTTCAAAAACAGCGGCACCGGCAACGCGATTTCTGTTTTTGAAGCGAAATCAAAGCTGGACAGTGCCGCTTCTGATAGCGTCAAAGCCACCATCGTGCGTAAGCTGGCAGCCCAGCAGTTAGAAAGTGTTTCCGGCATGCCGGTGGCGGAAATCATGGATCTTGGGCTCTATAAAGCCTGCGGACCGGGGCCTGCTGATCTGGAATGGTGGCTGGATAGCATGCAGAGGAACCGTCCTGCATTAGTTCAGGCGCGGGAATTACTGAAACAGAGTGAGCTGAGTCGCCGGGCGGTGAATGCCGGACATCTGCCGACTATCTACGCGTCCGGTGGATATTCGGTCAGCAAGGGGAGTACCTTTTTGCCCCAGGTCGAAACCAGACAATGGACGGTCGGGCTCAATCTTTCGCTGCCGATCTATTCCGGCGGAGAAACATCCGCCCGGACACAGCGGGCACTGGCTGTTGAATCCGAGCAGGGTTATGTTGTCAGCGAGGCCCGGGATCAGGGTATTCAAAAGCTGAAGCAGGCCTTCCTTAATCTGGAATACAGCCGTGCCATTATGGAATCTACGCTGCAAAAAAGGGCCTCGGCCAAGCTGCAACTTGAAGCGACCAAGGATGGCCGCAGTGTCGGCACCCGCACCGTTATTGATCTGCTCAATGCTGAACAGGGCTATGCCATTGCGCAGCGGGATCTATCCGGCGCGTTATATGACAATGCCCTGCGCCATCTACAGCTGAAAGCTGCGGCGGGTATATTAAAAGAGGATGATCTGGCGGAGTTGAATGGTCAGCTGGTGAAAACGCCGGCCGCGGAACACTTCTTGAGCAGGCAGGGTGATGAGGTGCTGAAATGAGCGAAGCAGGAGATGTCATGAAAAAACGGCTGCGAGTGCTTGTTAGGGATGTAAAAAATTCCGATTTACCACGTAGGGGCGACGCCAAAGGCTCTCCCTCGCTGCAATAGTCAGTTTTCATACAAGGCAATCAGTTGGGATCGCCCCCCAAACGATGATTTTGCAATTTTCCAAGTCCCTCATACTAAGTAGCACCCACGCAAACAGCTGGTTTTTTCCGCGCAGTGCCGACACAAATCGCTACTTATTGGATCTGTCAAAGCATAGGTATCACAAGCCAGTGCCCACCCGTATTCAGACGTATATCCCCGTCTTTAACTCCTTTTTGCACGTTATAAAATGATTCTCTTGTCAGGAAATTTATGATAAGGTCCGCGTCTATCTTTCAGGGTAGACAGACGGTAGTCCTGAGTTTATTCACAAATAGACCTCCGACACAAACTTTTCTAAAATAACTTTCTTATCATATTGGTGAGAAAAAGCAGATACGAGGTATCAATGCAGATTCCAGTAGAAATCCCAATCAACAAGATTTCGGTGAATATTGAAGATGAGATGAAACGTTCGTACATGGACTATGCCATGTCAGTTATCATCGGCCGGGCGCTTCCGGATGTACGCGACGGTCTTAAGCCGGTTCACCGCCGCTGTCTGTATGCCATGTACGACATGGGCAACGACTATAACAAGCCATACAAAAAATCGGCTCGTGTTGTCGGTGATGTTATCGGTAAGTACCATCCCCATGGTGATACTGCGGCGTATGACACCATCGTGCGAATGGCACAGTATTTCTCCCTACGCTACATGCTGGTAGATGGTCAGGGTAACTTCGGTTCAGTTGACGGTGACCGCCCGGCGGCTATGCGTTATACCGAGATCCGCCTGCGTCATCTTTCCCACGAACTTCTGGCCGATCTGGATAAAGAGACCGTCAACATGGTCTCAAACTATAATGACGAGATGCAAGAGCCGACGGTACTGCCGTCCAAGTTTCCCAACCTGCTGATTAACGGTTCGACCGGTATTGCTGTCGGCATGGCAACCAACATCCCGCCGCACAACCTGGGTGAAGTCATTGACGGTATCATCGCGGTTATCAATAACCCGGGGATAGGCTTTGAAGAGCTGCTCGAAATGATTCCCGGGCCGGACTTTCCGACCGGCGCCACAATTTATGGTCGTCAGGGTATCAGAGATGCCTACAGTACCGGACGCGGCATTATCCAGATCCGTGCAAAAGCACATGTAGAGGCCTCCAAGCGTTCGGAACGTCAGGCGATAATTGTCACTGAGCTTCCGTATCAGGTGAATAAAGCCCGGCTGATCGAGAAGATTGCCGAGCTGGTCAAAGAAAAGAAAGTCGAAGGGATTACCGAGATCCGCGACGAATCCGACCGTCAGGGTATGAGAATTGTTATCGAGGTCAAACGGGATGAAAACGCCGAAGTGCTGCTCAACCAGCTCTATAAGCAGTCCCAGTTGCAGGTGTCCTTTGGCATTATCATGCTGGCCATCGTCCATAATCGTCCTCGCGTGCTTACTCTGCGTGAGACAATGGATTGCTTCATCGAGCATCGCTGTGAAGTCGTAACGCGCCGTACCAACTTTGAGCTGAAAAAAGCTCTGGCCAGGGCCCATATTCTGGAAGGTCTCAAAATTGCCCTGGATTGGCTGGATGCGGTCATCGAAATGATTCGTGAATCTAAAACGCCACCTGAAGCCAAGCTTGGCCTTATGGAAGGGAAATTTGCTCAAGCAGAATTTCTGGAGCGGTTAGGCCTGCCACGTCCGGTCGGCTTTGAAAATTCTGTACAGTTGTCCGATATTCAGGCCCAGGCTATTTTGGAGATGCGTCTGCAACGCCTGACCGGTCTCGAACGCGACAAGATCATTGCCGAGTACGAAGAAATTATGAAGCTGATCGCCCGTCTGCGTGAAATTCTGGCGTCAGACACGGAAATTCTCAAGATTATTGTTACTGAACTGACCGAAATCCGTGAGCGTTTTGGTGATAAACGCCGCTCCGAGATAGCCGACAAGAGCGCCGATATTTCGCGCGAAGATACCATTGAAGACGAAGAGATGGTGGTTACCATCTCGCATACCGGCTACATCAAACGGAGCGCTGTTGATCTGTACCGCTCGCAGCGACGTGGCGGTAAAGGCAAAACCGGTATGAAGACCAAAGATGAGGATTTTGTCGAGCAACTCTTCATCGCCTCGACTAAAGACTACCTCCTCTGTTTCACTGATGCCGGACGGATGTACTGGCTTAAAGTGTACGAAATTCCAGAAGGAAGCCGCACCACCAAAGGGAAAGCGGTTGTCAACCTGGTCAACGTTTCGGCAGGCGAAAAGATTACCACCATCCTACCGGTCAAAGAGTTCAGCGAGAACACTTTCCTCTTCATGGCAACCCAGAATGGGGTGGTAAAAAAGACCTCGCTGGTCGATTATTCCAATGTCCGCAGCGGCGGTATCATCTCCGTTAATCTTGATGACGGTGATAAGCTTATCTCTGTTGCTTTGACTGACGGCAGTAAGGATATCTTCCTTGGTTCGCGTAATGGTAAGGCCATCCGCTTCAACGAAGAAGATGTTCGACCGACCGGACGCGCTACTCGTGGAGTGCGCGGCATGAATCTTGGCGCGGATGACCGCGTGATCGGCATGGAGATTGTGGATAATACTGCGGTCGGCTCGACCATTTTCACTGTCTGCGAAAACGGTTTTGGCAAGCGCACCGATCTGGATGAGTACCGCGACCAGTCGCGTGGTGGTAAAGGCATCATCACGATCAAGACCACCGAGCGTAATGGTTGCGTAGTCAACGTCATGCAGGTAGCCGACGATCATGATCTCATGGTCATTACTGACCAGGGTAAGATTCTGCGGGTTCCGGTTTCCGGATTCTCGGTTATCGGCCGAAATACCCAGGGTGTCACACTGATGAACACCGAGGAAAACGAGAAGGTTGTGGCTGTTGCTCGTCTGGCTGAGAAAGATGAAGACGAATTGGATGACAGCGAGGACGAAGGGACGGAAGAAACGGAAGCCTAAATGACCGTGGTTCTTAACATAGATACCTCCCTGCGGGAACGGCGCCGTATTAACCGGCTGCTGGACTTTCTCAAGCGGGAAAGCCTGACCGGTGACCAGATGGAGCGCATTGGCCGTCGTTTGCAGAAATCGGGCAAACGGGCGCTCTCGCCGCTGGTGCGCAAGTTGTGGCGCGAGCAGAACGGCACCGCTATCTATCGTTACACCTGTATGCTTGATTTTTTTGACGCTTCAGCCTGGATGGATCAGCTGATCCAGATTACCCTGCAACGCAAGGATCTGGAGGATGACGGCAAGCTGGCCCTGCTGGATGTACTGCATGACAGCGGCATTGATGTTACCGCCCCACCCTTTGCGGCAATGACCGGCTACGGTGCCGCCACGATGGAAGGCTTTGTTGATGATTGTCTGAGCGACGGCGAGCGGGGATTGGTCCGCTTCATAGATAGTTTTCTTGATATTGCAGACGAGTTTCGCGGCCGGATGCTGCACCGACTTTCCGATAGTGCCACTGCGGAAGCGGTAGCGCTTCTGGAAATTCTGCTTTCTTTCGAGAAACAGGATGTTGTGCGCGATGCCATTCGTGCTCTCGGCTGTGCCAGAAGCGGGTATGCCCTTGATGTGCTGGAACGGGCGAGAAATCGCTATGAAGGCGAGCTCGCAACCTTGATTTCCCGGAGTATCCGGCGGCTTTCCTTCACCGGAATCCGTGATTCGCTGAAACTGCCGCAGACCTTTCAACAACCACTCCCCTTCCACGAAGTATATGCCGGACCGATTGATTTCTATGGTTCCCGAACGCTCTGGTTCTCCTGGCGATTAGATGATCAGACTTTTGCCGCCATGCTGATTCTTACCGGCGAGGTGGATGGCATGCTGAACGCTATCAGCTATCGCATGAAAGATGAAAAAGAGTACGGTCATATTCTGAAGGATGTGGCTGGCGGCGAGATGCTGACTCCGGTTGAACATGATTATGCACTGGCTTCGCTGCGTGACGCTCTTTTTCTGAGCCGCGAAGGCGGTTTTTACCTCCCCCCCGATTTCTATGTCGATATGCGCCTTTTCCGCCCGGATTCACTTAAGCCGGAAGCATATATTCCCCGTTTCAAGCTGAAACATCTGGAAGACATCGTTGAAAAGATACCGGGCTATGTTGCCACCAGCA
Organism: uncultured Geobacteraceae bacterium; assembly: GCA_903879825.1. Taxonomy (GTDB): domain Bacteria; phylum Desulfobacterota; class Desulfuromonadia; order Geobacterales; family Pseudopelobacteraceae; genus JACRCG01. The sequence continues at coordinate 428 of CAIRND010000273.1, read as the reverse complement.
ATGATCTGCTCGACGAACCGGGACTTGAAGGGTGGGTATTAACCGAGACGGCGCTGTATGACGTTGCGGATCGCTTCAATGTACTCGAAGCAGATGGTGGGCCTGAGGCGGTGACACCTGATGCTCTGGAGAAGGAAATATCCCGCTGTTGCGATGAATTGATCGTGCCGCGTCGGGCCGAGATTATCAAGCGCCTGCTGCTGACGGCAGATTATCTTCAACAGCTCGATGGTGATGAAAGCACGGTACAAAAAACACTAGCCACCGCCTTAAGTCTTGTTGGTGGTTTTTTGCCTGATTGCCGCCACCCGTTCGTGCGCCGGCTGTTACTGGACAGTGTGGATGCAGCACGGCAAACATTGGCAGAGGGCTATGATCCTCGTCTGGAGGAGGGATACGATGACGACGATGAATATGATGACTGATGC
>CAIRND010000272.1 GCA_903879825.1 uncultured Geobacteraceae bacterium | reverse complement strand
CTGTCGTCTTTGATGCCTGTAAAGCTGCCGTCGCCCGCGACGTTGATATTCTGATTATTGACACTGCGGGTCGTCTGCATACCAAAGTCAACCTGATGGAGGAGATGAAGAAAATCCGCCGCGTCATTGATCGGGAGATTCCGGGCGCTCCGCACGAAACGCTGCTGGTACTGGATGCTGCAACGGGGCAGAATGCCGTTTCTCAGGCCCGAATATTTAAGGAGTCCGCCGGTGTCACCGGTTTGGCCCTGACAAAATTAGATGGTACGGCCAAGGGCGGGATTGTGGTCGCGGTGAGCCACGAATTTGCCCTGCCGGTTCGATATATCGGCGTCGGTGAATCTATCGATGATCTACGCGATTTTGATCCGCAGGAGTTCACGGATGCCCTCTTCCAAGCCTGAAAATAAACAGCGAAAAAAGCACAAAGCTGTCGCGGAACTCTGCGATTTCAATCAACTAGGGCTTGACTTTGTGCCTGCCCCTTCGTATAGTGTGCCACCTCGAAAGGAAACAGAACTCATGAACCAGGAACTTATAGAAATACTCGAAAATAAAATCGGCGAGATCGTAGAAAAGTATAACGCCTTGAAAGAAGAAAACGCCCGTCTGACCGAAGAAATTCAGCGGCTCTCAAACGACCGTGAGGGAATCAAGTCCCGTGTAGATGCCATCCTTGGCAGGCTGGACGGGATTTAACCCGTGAACATGGTCATTGTATGAAAAAAAGCCATGCAGTGACAATTCTTGGCCGTGAACTTTCTGTTCGGAGTTCTGCTCCGGAAGAAAGAGTTAAAGCGGTAGAAACACTTGTGAATGGTAAACTTCACGAGATCGGCAGTGCGCTTGTCAGTGGTGATGCACAGCTGGTGTTGACGCTGGCGCTGCTGAATACCACAGAAGAACTGCTTGAGTTGCGCTCGCAGCGAGAGCAGGATGCAGTCGTTGACAACAGAATACATACAATGTTGTCGCGGCTTGAAGCACTTTGATTTTACATGGTCTCTCAGGGAGACTTGATCATATATTCGCATAATTTTACTGCTGGTCGGGTTCGTCACACGTTGTACGTAGAGCGTCTGATTGAAATAATAGAAAGCCCGTTGAATATATCCTCACTGAAAGGGAAAAACGCTTCCGAGTAGCATGATCGTAATCAGCATATTTACCTGACGGCACTCAAGCCTTTTCCGCTCTTCAGCCTCCCTGGTTGACCCTCCCGATTCTCTCGGGGCTATTCCGCACGTACGGTTTCGAAAGTAGTTACGTATGCCAAAGCGCTCTCTCCGTTCACAGTTACTGGCCCGGCGCCGTGCGCTCAGCCACGATGCGTGGTGCGCATCCAGCCATAATGCCCAGCGGAATCTGCTCTCACTTGATGAGTATGCCCAAGCTGAATGCATCGCGCTGTATGCTCCTGCCCATAACGAAACTGATACAGGATTGATTCTCGCAGATGCCTTTAGGACGGGGAAACGGGTTCTGTATCCGGCGGTCTGTGGGCACCACATGGTACTTCGCCCTGTCGAACGGATTGAGGAGTTGCGGGAAGGGGCGTTTGGTATTCTGGAACCCTGTCAGGCCGGCACTGATCATCAGGCTGATGAAGCTGATCTGATTGTCGTTCCGGGAGTCGCTTTTGACCTGACGGGGCACCGGATCGGCTACGGAAAAGGTTTTTATGACCGTTTTTTACATCATCCCGGATGTACGGCTCATCTGGTCGGCTTGTGTCACGATTTTCAGCTGGCTGACGGGGCAATTCCGGTAGATATGCACGATATACCGATGGAAATAATCGTAACAGAGACACGAATCATTCGCATCCCGAAGCAGGCTGCTAAGAAGTAACCGGAGTTCGCCAGGCGACCCGGATTTTATATAGAGGAGGTTGACAGTATGAGTTCGGAAGTTGTTATGGTTGTCATTACTTTGATTGTCGCTGCCGGAGCATATTTTGCCGGCAACAAGCTCAACAAGAAAGATACGGGATCAATTTTGAAGCAAGCCGAAGAGCTTGCCAGCAAGGTGCTCGACGATGCCCGCCGCGAAGCGGATACCATTACCAAAGAGGCGGAACTCAAAGCCAAGGATTTGGCTATTCAGGCCAAAGAAGACCATGAGCGGAAAACAAACGAAAAAAGCAAGGATCTGCAGGCGCTTGAAAAAAGACTGACTCAGAAAGAAGAAAATCTTGATAAAAAAGCAGGACTGATTGACCAGAAAGAGATGGATATTCTTAAAAAAGAGCAGACAGTTTCTCAAAAAGAGCAGGCTTTGGAGTTGCGGGATACAGAACTGAAAAAAGCGGTGGATATTCAAAATGCCCGACTTGAACAGATTTCAGGTATGTCGGCAGCTGAAGCTAAAAAAGAGCTGATGAATGCGATGGAGAGTGAAGCCAAGCATGATGCCGCCAAGATAATCAGGACTATTGAAGATGAAGCCCGTGAGACTGGTGATAAAAAAGCGAAAGAAATCATGGCGCTTGCTATTCAGCGCTATGCGGGCGAATACGTAGCCGAGCGAACTGTTTCGGTAGTGCCGTTACCGTCTGATGAAATGAAAGGGCGCATTATCGGCCGTGAGGGGCGCAATATTCGCGCTCTGGAAGCTGCCACCGGTATCGACCTGATTAT
>CAIRND010000271.1 GCA_903879825.1 uncultured Geobacteraceae bacterium | reverse complement strand
TAGAAGATCAAACGTTATGTAATCGGCAGTTTTTTTTAGCATAGTCATTCCATGAAAATGTGATTAATTACTCATAGATGTCAGCAAAAAAATTATGCAGCCAACAGCAGGCTATGGCGACCAGTTATCTCCTGGATCATTATGGTTGTTGCGAGATCAACTATGGCTATGATTTCAGGATGCTTTAGCGCGTAAAAAATCTTAACCCCTTCTTTGCGGCGAAAGAGTATGCCTGACGAGACCATCATATTTAGATGCCGCGAGGTGTTGGACTGCTCCTCATTTATGGCAGGAAATATCTCGCAGACGCAGCGTTCGCCCTCTCGCAAAAAGTCGACAATTTTGAGGCGGGTGGGTTGGCCAAGGGTTTTCAGGATTTCTGCACGAAGATATGTTTTGTCCATGTCATACTCCATTATATGATTGATTAATCATATAATGAGACTGGAGTTAAATGTCAAGAGAGTTTTTGTGTAGCAAGATGTAATCAGATAGGTGAGGTTGTTGGCAGACCAAAACGAGCATGTATTCTTTCTATAAAATAATTTTGTGGTGATTGGGGCGAGAGACGACATCCCGCATGAATAATAAGCGTGCGATTACGGTGATGGCGGAAGCCATCGATATAATGTTCACGGAGCAGGCCGGTGTCTATCTGCTCCTGAACAAGCTCACGGGACAAAAACGAAACGCCGTGCCCACTTTGAGTAGAATGAAGAACCATATGCAGATCATCAATAACAACACAACTTCTGAAGTCTGAAAGCTCCTTGCCAATTGCCTGAAGATTAACTTCCAGAAGGGTTCGGGAACAGCATCCCTCCTTGCGGGCAAGCAGTGTATGTGAAAACAGTGCCTCGGGAGCTATTTTGCCGGCGGTAAGGCCTAGCGCCGGAGAACTGACAAAGATCATGTCATCTCCCGGCAGGGAAACAGTGGACAAATCAGAAAAGTCAAAACACTCACAATGTTCAAGAACGGCAAGATCGTAGATGCCATCCCGCAACGCTTCAACAATTTTACCAGGAGTATCGAACATGAAGGAAAGGTCTGCCAGTTCATTATATTCCATCATAAATTCACGCATGATTGTCGGCAGATGAACAATCCCAAAGGAGGGCGTACAGATAAAGGCAATACTCTTTCTTTCATGAATGCATTTAAGACCGGAGAGCAGTTCTCTCTCAATGGCAAGCATCTTTTCTGCTTTTTCAAAGACCAGTTTCCCGGCATCAGTGGGGATAAGAGTCTGGCCACTTCGATCAAGAAGCGAGTAGCCATACTGCTCTTCAATAAACTTTATGCGCCGGGAAACAGCCGGTTGCGTAACGCAGAGTATATCAGCTGCCTTTGATATGCTTCCCGCCTTTACAACTTCAACGAGCGTTTTTAAGTATACTGATTCCATATATAGTATTTTCTCCCTATTTCAATCTGTTATTTGATCATAACAAACATTCAATTTTCTTTTACACCAAAAAGGATGAGTTTAACAGAAGATCTATTTCACTCTTGCGTGTTCGGGATGGATTCCCGACAAAAGGAGAATCGTTATGCTGAAAAAACCGGGGTTTTCTCACAGTTGCAAGGCGGTGGTGGCAGGTTCAACGCTGCTGCTTGGTTTGTGTCTTGCGAGCCAGGCTCAGGCGGGGCCACGCATCGAGTTTGGTGATGATGGCGGCTTTCTGCAGGTAGACCTGAAAGGGCAGATTTTTGTTGAAAACACCAGTTATGGTGGTGGGAAGACTGGCGACGAAAGTCGTACGGATATCCATTTTATGCGTAATCGCGTTGGTTTTACCGGCATGCTGGACGACACGTGGGGGTATAAGCTGCAAACATGCGGTAACACCGGTACGACCAAGATGCCGTTTCTGTATGGTCTGTCAGCTCAGGACAACGACTGGAACGATCGTGACGTGAGGGTTATTGATGCCTACGCTATTGCCAACATCAGTCCGTACTTGAATCTGAAAATTGGTCTCACCAAGATCCCGCTGACCCGCGCCAACCTTGATGACTGTTTCGCTCCCTTGTCACAGGATCGATCAATGTTTGTCTACAGCGCTTACGGTAACTCCCCAGCCAAATTTAGCCGCGATCTGGGTGGTGTGGCGTACGGCCGTTTCTTTGGTGACCGATTAACCTATTTTGCCGGTGTTTTTCAGGGGAGAGAAGGATCGTCAGCAGTTCAGAATCCTCTGAGTGTCGCCGCCACACCTGCAGGGCCTTTAACTACTGCAGCAGCTTCCGGTGCGACCTTTGTGAGTTCTAACGCACCAAAAACACAGTTGGAATATGTCGGTCGAGTGACCTATGACTTTATGGATTCAGAGGGCGGTTCCGGGTATCAGGGGACCTATTTTGGCGAAAAAAATGTCCTTACAATCGGTGCTGGCATGGCATATCAGCCTAATGCCGCCTTTAGAAGTACAACAACAAATCCTACCGCCGCCGCTTCTCAAAATGCCTATGGTACAACTATTAATGGGACAGAAACCGTTGATTACACCGCGTATGCAGTTGACCTTATGTATGAGCAGAAACTGCCGGCTGGCGTGATTACTGTGACTGGCCAGTATCTTAAAGTAGACTTTGAAGATGCGTGGCAAACCAACTCGATTGGTGACAAGTTGTCGGTTACTGCGGGTATGAACGGCCAGAAGGAAGGTGGTTACGGTAAAATTGCATATATTTTGCCGGTCACCATTGGTAAAGCCGGTAAAGTTCAACCCTATGCTCTTTCGGAATATTGGGAGTTTGCTCATCTGTTAGGCAAAAATCACCAGATCATCAACCAATATGGCGGCGGCGTAAATTACTATATCACCGGCGATCAGCGTGTTCGTTTAACAGGAGAGTTTCTTAGAACAGACTTCAATCAGGCAACGCAAATACCTGTCGCAGGCCTGGCAGCACTTGCTGATGTTAAGTCATTTGATACCTTTCGTATGATGCTACAGATAGTATTCTAGAGTGCAATCAGGATGCCGGTAGTATAATGTACTCCCGACATCCAACTCTAACCCGTTTACAAGGAGAATGATCCCTATGAACCGAATCTCTGTCCTTTTCGCCTTCGTTTTGATTTCGCTTTCTACCGGCATCTGCCAAGCCGATTCACTGGTGATTACCTATCGTTCCGGTAAAACCCAGACAGTTGTTCTGGATGAGCCGAGTGTGGGGATAAATTCCTGGCAGTTTGTCGGTGGTGCTGCGCTACTGCAGCCAACAATGGAAATGGCGTTACCGGTGCCAGCGAAGCAGGAGCAGGTTCAAAAAGATCTCGTGCCCCAAGCCACTGATGGCAATAAACTTATAGAAAAAGCACCCGAGAAAAAGACCGGTGTTCGAATTAAGTGGAATGCCAAACCTATACCTGATTAACCGTTAAATTAAAAACAAGGAGAATATTTTATGAAGAAAACTGTATTGTTTCTGGTTCTGTCCCTGTGTGTCGCTTCCGTAGCATGTGCCGCTGAAGGCAAAGTGAAATCAGTCAGCGATGACAAAATTACCGTTGAAATGTCAGATGTCGCAAAACTGAAAAAAGGTGGCAGCGTCAAGATTAACGGTAAGGCCGGCAAGATCACCGCCATGGAAGGCACAACCATTACAGTGAAATCTGGAAAAGCATCTGAATTTAAAGCAGGGGAATCCGTAAAAATTGACAAGGCTAACGATATGCAGGGGTGCTGATTGTACGTGTAAGCACCTCCTCAGAAAAACGCCTCTGAAACCTCCCGGAGGCGTTTTTTTATACTGAATACTGAAAACGACGTGATATAGTCCCGCACTACCAAAAACTCAAAGGCCTTCTCCACAAATGCTGATCTATACTGCCCGGCACGGTAAATACAATATCGTACCTCTGCTTTTGATTTGCCTCCTGATATGTCTCTCCGGTTGCCAGACTCAAAGTAAACAATCCTCGTGCGTTCGCTGTCACAAAGGTATTGAACATGTCTCAAAAACCCATGGCGACTGTACCACTTGTCATGGCGGCATGCCGCGTGAAGAGGTAAAGGAAAGTGCGCATAAAGGGCTTTTCGGTAGTGCCAATCCGGAATATATCGGGCGTTGGGAAAATGGCTGTGCTCCCTGCCACCGGTATCAATTTGAGCGGATGAAGAGTAACCTCATGTACACGGCCGCTGGGATGATCCGCAATACCCAATTGACCTGGGAGGGAGAGGATGGCAACAGTTACACCACTCATGGAGAAAAACAGTTCGATGCTTCCGGTAAGCACTTTTCGCCGAAGCCGGTAGCTGAAC
>CAIRND010000270.1 GCA_903879825.1 uncultured Geobacteraceae bacterium | reverse complement strand
GGAAACCGGACGCAGTGCAACAGGATCAATAAGCCAGGCATATCGTGGCTCGAAAAGGCCAATCCTGTTCCAAGGGCATTGGGGTTTCCAGTACTACATGGAGAAAAATGGCGGCATTGCATATGACCGGAAAAAAACATCTATCCTACCGGGGGATATCATGGTAATTCCGGAAAACAATACCAATGCCTTTCCGGAAATAATGGCGCAAGGCACACCGCTGCAAGTTCTGCAGCTTGCCTCATTGAGTTTTATAGCAACAATGAACTACAATGCTGGCGCCGGATATTACTCAAGCGGTTTTGGACCACTTCCGTTCCTGGTCGACAAGGTGCCCGAAGAAAGGTATCATATCGTGGTTTTTCCTCAATCTCAGCAACCATAACTGGAACTAGATATGAAGCTCATCATTCAAATACCCTGTTATAACGAGGCTGAAAGTCTGCCGATCACCCTAAAGGAACTGCCACGTGCAGTGCCAGGGTTCAGCAGCGTCGAATGGTTGATAATCAACGATGGTAGCACCGATGGCACTGCAGAAATAGCAAAGAAATGCGGCGTTGATCACATCGTCAACTTTACCAACAACCAGGGCCTTGCCCGAACCTTCCTCGCTGGCCTGGATAGCTGCATAAAACTGGGAGCAGATGTCATCGTGAACACCGACGCGGACAACCAGTATGCGGCGGCGGACATTCCGTCTCTGGTGGCCCCTATTCTCGCCGGGAAGGCAGATATCGTCATCGGCATCAGGCCGATTGATACAATCGAAACGTTTTCTTTCCTGAAAAAAATACTGCAGAAACTCGGCAGCGCGGTAGTGCGTTTTGTCAGTAAAACCGACATTTCGGATGCACCGAGCGGTTTCAGGGCGATAAGCCGGGAAGCGGCACTAAGAATCAACGTATTTAATGATTACACCTATACCTTGGAGACAATTATCCAGGCCGGTCAAAAAAATATTGCCATAACATCCGTGCCGGTAGGTGTAAACGGCGAACTGCGCCCTTCGCGCCTGGTGAAAAGCATCCCTTCTTACATACGAAAATCGGTTGTTACTATTGTCAGAATTTTTGTTGTCTATAAAGCGTTCCGGTTTTTCATGTCGGTAGGGATATTTGTTTTCAGTCTGGGTCTTCTCGGCGGGGCAAGATACCTCTACTACCTCTTCAGCGACAGTGGCGCAGGGCATATCCAGTCATTGATTTTATCGTCAATACTTCTGGGCATCGGATTTCAAACCATGTTAACAGCATTTCTGGCAGACCTCCTGGCAGTCAACCGGCGGCTCATGGAAGATGTGCAATACCGCGTAAAGAAATTGAACTATTCAAACAAGGATTAAATTTGTTTCTGCTAAAATAATAAGCACAAACAATACCACCAAACCTTAGGAGGAAGTATGCGTATTTTATCAAAATTAGTAGTGCTTTGTTTGTTCCTGTCGACATCTTTGTTACTCATTTCCTGCTCGAACAAAAATGATCCGGCTATCAACGTATGCAAAGAATTCATCAAAAAAGCGGCAACCGGTGACAAGACGTTAAAAGACATAATCGATTTTGAAGCAGCGGCGCAAAAATATGGATCAACTGAGCAGGAGGTAATTAAAAGTCAAGGTG
>CAIRND010000269.1 GCA_903879825.1 uncultured Geobacteraceae bacterium | reverse complement strand
TCCGGTCAGTTCTCCTTTAAAGTCCATCACTGCAATGCAGCTTGCACTTTCATCCTCGATATCCTGGAATCCAAAACGTCTGCGCAGGGAGACGATGGGAACAATGGATCCACGCAGATTGATAACTCCTTTGACATAATGGGGAGAGTTAGCCGTCTTGGTAATGTCAGTCATGCTGCTGATCTCCCTGACGCGCATGACATCAATGCCGTACTCCTCGCCATTCAGAAAAAATGTGACTAATTGGAGATCTATGTGAGCAGATGGTATTGCCAAGAGATGTCCCTTCTTTCCTTGCTGAAATTGTGAATATGCAACATAGTTATATACTCACAATTTGTATAGTATTTAGTTGCTTGCTGCTGAAAAAAATATTGCTTTACTGACTGGCATATCAGGGGATATTTTTTTACTCAGGCAAATTATTGTATCAATAAAACAGCAGCCAGGCATCCAGAAAGAAGAACAGCCAGCCCACATTACAGACCAGGGCAATGTACCAGAGATAATGCCGTTTGGTTAGGCTGGCAATGGATGAGAGCATCAGGGCAATCTGCAGGAAAATCAGCGCGTAGGCAAAATTTCCACCCATTTCCTGCGCTTTGAGTTTCACCTTGGCGATGCCTTCGGCTTTTTCCTTTATCTCCTTCTTTTCACCCTCATAGCGCTTGATCTCATCGGCGTACTTTTTTATCGTTTTTTGGTATTCTGCAGCCGCATCGGGTGATAAGCCCTTTTGGATGAGAAATTGAAGTTCCAGCGTTGTCTTGTTTGTCTCGAAGGTATGCCCCTTGATACTCTTGGCCTGATAGTACGCCCACTGATCGCTCTCCTGCCCCTGAGCCATGATGGCCCGCGAAGAAAATTTCCCCATATACAGCGTCGTTAACGCAGCCAGTACCGCCATGATTGCGGTAGAAAGCGCCAGCCATCCCTGCCATTTATCCTTTATATCAGCCATTTCGATCCTCCTTAGTATGTATGTGTTATTGTATGAATACCGGTAGTTTTGATGGCGGAATAAGTCCCGCCTGCTCTGCTCTCTCTAGGAGACAGGTGACGGCGCGTATGCCCTCATCACCTAAATCGGACGAAAAATCGTTAACATACAGCTCAATGTGCGCCGCGCAGACCTCCGGACTCATCTCCTGGGCATGTTCGCCGATATAACGGGCCGCCTCTCCGGGGTGCGTACGGGCGTATTCAACCCCGGACCGGAGCGCACGCTCGACTGCGGCAATGGTCTCCACCCCCAGTGAGCGCCGGGCTACTATGCCGCCAAGCGGAATCGGCAGGCCGGTCTCACCTTCCCACCATTCCCCCAGATCAAGCAATTTGTGCAGGCCAAAGCCGTGGTATGTGAAGCGTGATTCATGGATGATCAGTCCGGCATCGACATTGCCTTTCAACACAGCATCCATAATTTCATTGAACGGCATGACGATAAAGTTATTAAGAGTCGGATCAAACAGCTGCAATAGGAGTAGGGCGGTTGTATTACGCCCCGGTACGGCGATGGTCTTTTCTTTTAAATCAGAAAGGTCAAGTGCCTGAGCTCCCACCAACAAAGGCCCACAGCCGCGTCCCAGAGCGCTTCCTGAGCGCAGCAGTGCATAGTGATCCCGGATGTGCCCCAGTGCGTGATACGAAACTTTGCTGACATCTAAATCACCCTTCAGTGCCAACTGATTAAGTGTCTCCACATCCTCCAGCCGTTCCCGATAGGCGAGGCCGCCGGTGTCCACCAGTTTATGCACGAGCGGGTAGAACATAAATGTGTCGTTGGGGCAGGGGGAGAATCCGAGCGTAAGTTCTTTGGGCATTGTCACGTCCTTTATTGCTATCGTTCCAGAATAAATGTCACTGGCCCGTCATTTACCAATGACACCTGCATGTCGGCCTGAAAAATGCCGGTTGCTACCGGCAGGCCGATTTTTTTCGCCGCAGAAACAAAATATTCGTAGAGTCGCTTTCCTTCGTCAGGAGGTGCGGCGGTGTCGAACGACGGGCGCTTTCCCTTTGCACAGTTGCCGGCCAGAGTAAACTGAGAGACAACCAGCAGGCTGCCACTGATATCCTTCACAGAAAGGTTCATCTTGCCGGCATTGTCGGAGAACATACGCAGTCCGCAGATCTTATCGACCAACCAGTCAGCCTGCCCCTCGGCATCCCCTTTTTCAATGCCGAGAAGGATCAGAATACCATGGCCGATCTGGCCCACAATATGCCCTTCGACAATCACTGAAGCAGAAGTAACACGTTGAATGACCGCTTTCACACCCTCACCAACTCATAGACCCTGCTCCCCAGCCCAACCTTTTCTCCATGCTCCAATTGCACCTGCCACGGGATCTCCGGCCAACAGCCCCGGAACTTGTCGCCGCCTGGTTCATGGCCCGACTTCAGGGCTGATCCCTCGTTGCCGCGCGCCGCGTTAACCAGATCAGCACAGGCCTGGTCGATTGCCACCGGATCGGTCGAAGCGCATATGCCGATATCGTTGACGATGGGGGCATCCGAGTGACCGTAGCAGTCACATGCGGGAGAAACCTGGGTGATGAAGTTGATATAGATGGCCTTGCCCTCCTTGCCGGTCAGCGCTCCCTTGGCGTATTCGGCCATTTTACGCATTACAAGATCGGCCGCTTCGTTCCATTGGATGTTGATCGCTTTGACCGGACAGACCGTGATACAGCGCGAGCAGCCGGCACATTTTTGCGGATCAATTGCTGCTTTATCGTTTGTGATGACGATGGCACCATGAGCGCACGAACGGGGACAGATGCCGCAGCCGATACAGTTTTTTTGTGACACCACCGGTGCTACGGTTGAGTGCTGTACCAGCTTGCCCTTACGGCTGGCGCAGCCCATCCCCATGTTTTTGATTGCACCGCCGAAACCGGTCAATTCATGGCACTTGAAATGGGTCATGGCCACAATCGAATCAGCCTCGATGATTTCGGTGCCGATGTAGGCCTTATCCAGCAGTTCTCCTTCGACGGCGACTTCGGTCTCGGTAACGCCGCGCAGGCCGTCACTGATAACCAGCGGAGCGCCGACGCAGGCATAGCCGAAACCGTTCTCTATTGCGCAGGTCAGGGCTGATACCGCCTCCTTGCGCTGGCCGGGATAGAGTGTCGACGAATCGGTGAGGAACGGTAACGCCCCGATCTTTTTTATCTCCTCCACCACCCGCCGGGCAAAAACCGGTCGCAGATAGGTATGATTGCCTTTCTCACCGAAATGGATCTTGACCGCTGTGAGATCGCCTTCGGCTACAGCCTGCGGAAGCCCTGCCAGCGTCAGTAACTTTGCAATTTTGTCGAACAGATTCTCTTTGTGGCCGGTACGCATATCGCTAAAAAAGACTTTTGACATCGGATTTCTCCTTTAAAATGTTTTTTTTGACAATCGTCAAGTAATTAACCAAAAAATCAGTATACTGTTCCTATCATAAAAATTGAAAAAAACCACCAATCGAGTTTACTCGAACAACCCAAAAAAAGGAGAAACACTCATGGAGATGTTTTGTAACCAATGCGAGCAGGCAGCAAACGGTACCGGCTGTAACATTCAGGGCGTATGTGGTAAGCAACCTGAGGTAGCAGCACTGCAGGATCACCTGCTTTACGGCCTGAAAAGC
>CAIRND010000268.1 GCA_903879825.1 uncultured Geobacteraceae bacterium | reverse complement strand
CCGATTTCATCTCCGGAAATATCCAGCAGTTTTACCCCCAGAGCCTGCAGCATCCCGGCTCCGCCATCATTAGTCGCACTGCCGCCTATACCAATAATAAGGTGGTTAACACCATTATCCAGAGCTGCCCGTATTAACTCTCCCGTTCCATAGGATGTTGTTTTCCATGGATTCCGAAGATGTGGAGCGACCAGAGCCAGGCCACTGGCGGCAGCCATTTCGATGATTGCAGTTTTCCCATCCCCGGTCAGACCATAACAGGCTAAAACAGGGTCACCCATGGGCCCAGTTACGGTCACCTCTATCAGTGTGCCTCCCGTTGCGGCGACCATGGCTGCAACGGTGCCTTCACCTCCATCAGCCATGGGAAGTTTGAGGTATTCGGCATCGGGAAATATCTCGCGAAAGCCCGCTTCAATTTCTGTTGCTACTTCAAGAGCGGTCAAGCTTTCTTTGTATGAATCGGGAGCAATCACTATACGCATGGTAACAACCTCATGTTACTGTTTCACTTCAACAAGGGACATTCTTTCACAGTGCAGTACTAACTGCAATAGTCACAGTCGACGCAACGACTGTCTGCCCTTTCCTTATCAATGAGCCATCTCACCTCTATCACCGATAAGCATTGTCGGCTGTGTGTGAAGGCTAATCAGCACAATAGTCGGTCCTTCCAGCAAACAAGTCACCGCTCTGGCACTACCTGAAACCCGAATCGAGTATAGCTGTTGACCAGTCACGGGCTCGATCATGCCGTGGAGCTTTTCAAAATTAAGCCCTGGGTATTGCCACAACTGGATCAGATCAAGTGACCGTAGCTGCTGGAACACCTTTGTTACAGCCTTCCTTACTGGCAACTCTGCCGCCATGACAGCCTTATCAAATTCAGGACGAACTTCAACCCTCATCTGTCCACCTCTTTACTAATGCCTCCTCCTGCTCGCCGGTTTCAATTACAATCGAAGGACTTGGGTCTAACATTGATGTTTCTATCATGTGCTTACTTTCAGTAGTCCAGGCCCAAAGCTGGTGTTTCGGAATTGTCTCTACGGGAATAAGCATAATTCTGCCATCTTCAAGGATTTCCAAGTCGATTGCGTCCCCAGGTTTAATTCCAGAATTTGGTGGCAGTGTTATTCTGCGTCTTGTATCGGTTTGTAGCAACATTGTCGTTTCCTCCTGAGGCACAGTACCATATAATTACATTGGCAACAATGCCGTAATAGGGTATCAACAGATGTCACATGGTAGCAGCCTGAATGCCACAGAGTAGTGTGCCATTAGTTGCACATATCAGAGACTTCATGTACTGTGAAAAAAATCCTTCAATAGAAGACAAACATGGAACCTATTGTCACATACAAAGAACGTTGCCGTCGGTGCTACTCATGCGTTCGCAGCTGTCCGGTCAAAGCGATCAAAGTTGACGGTGGTTTTGCGCAGATCATGTACGAGCGCTGCATCGGCTGCGGCAACTGTTTAAGCTGCCCGCAGAACGCAAAGGTGGTTGTTGACCGCATGGTACGAACGCAGGAGATGCTGGCATCCGGTTCTCCGGTTGTGGCGGTACTCGGCTGTTCATTCCCGGCTTTTTTTCACACGCTGCGTCCTGGCCAGTTGGTTGCGGCCTTAAAAAGCCTTGGTTTTAGCGAAGTCCATGAGGGAGCGTACGGCGCACGCATGATTGCCGCCAGTTATCGCAGCACACTTGAGTCCGCTCAACTGCCGCTGATTTCTTCCCATTGTCCCGCAGTAGTCGATCTGATTGAACGCCATTACCCGTCACTTGTCCCCAATATCATGCCGGTCGTTTCACCAATGATTGCCATGGGACGCTTCATCAAAGGCATCCTTGGCGAAGAAACCCGCGTGGTCTACGTCAGTACCTGCATTGCGGCAAAATTTGAAATTCAGAGTGAAATATCGGAAGCGATCGATGTAGTACTTACCTATCAGGAGCTGGACAAGCTTTTTAAAAACCGGGGTATTACTCCTGCCGGTCTCACTGAGATGCCGTTCGACGGCATCGATCCTGCTGCGGGCCGTCTTTTTTCGCTTACCGGTGGCCCCCTGAAAGTTTTTGATATCCAGACAGATTTTCAGGACAATGACACCATCAGCGCCGAAGGAGAGACACACACCATCGGTATTATTCGGGATCTGGCCGCAGGCAGGATTTCACCTTCATTTGTTGATCTGCGTTTTTGCGACGGCGGCTGTGTTGATGGCCCGGCTCGGGATAAAGAACTTCATCATTTTTTTAAGCGCTCGCTGATCATCAGCCACAACAGCGCCGCCCCCCCCTACAATACCGCCGCACACTATAGTTCAAACAGCACCCTGCCGGATCTTGCCCGCACCTACTCAGACAAATCGTTGCAACTGGCAACACCCGGCAAAGATGACATCAAGCGCATCCTTCATTCCACCAATAAATTGACGCAAGGTGATGAACTGAATTGCCGCGCCTGTGGCTACAAAAGTTGTCGCGAGCACGCAGTTGCGGTTTTCCAGGGCCTGGCTGACATTGAAATGTGCCTCCCGTACAACATGCAGCGGATCGTCGACGAACGTGGGCACCTCCTGCAGAAATATGAACTGGTTCAGCGCGAACTTGACCGGCAGGCTGGCGATGACTTGATTGTCGGTAGTGATGCCGGAATCAATGAAGTAATGGGCCTGATCCACAAGGTAGCTCCCACACCTATTACCGTTTTGATCCGGGGCGAAACCGGTACTGGCAAGGAATTGACCGCGCGCGCCATCCACCGCCTCAGCCAGCGAAACGACAAGCCGCTCATGACGGTAAACTGCACGACACTTACCGATTCACTTCTTGAGAGCGAACTGTTCGGCCACAAAAAAGGCTCGTTTACCGGAGCGATTTCCGACAAAAAAGGACTGTTTGAGGCGGCGAACGGCGGGACCATTTTTCTGGATGAAATTGGTGATATCACCCCAAAACTGCAGGCGGAACTGCTGCGCATATTGGATCAGGGCGAGGTACGCCCCGTCGGTAGCGTTGCAGCCAAAAAGGTGAATGTGCGCTTGATAGCGGCGACCAACAAAGATCTTGATCAAGGTGTGCGTGAGGGATGGTTTCGGGAGGATCTGTACTATCGCCTGAATGTGTTCTGTATTGAGCTGCCACCGTTGCGCAAGCGCGCTGAATCGGTACCGGAGCTTGCTCAGCATTTTCTCGAAAAAGCCCGAAAAAAACTGAACAAAACCATCGCCGGCATTGAGGATCGGGCTGTTAAGGCCATGCAGCACTACCCGTGGCCGGGAAATATCCGCGAAATGCAAAATGTCATCGAACGCAGTGCTGTTCTGGCAAAAGATGGCATTATCCGCCTGGAAGATCTCCCCACAATTTTTGCCGATACCTATGAATCCTGCTTTGATATTGATATCAGCCGGCGTCGGGTCTCATTCAAGGCTGAACGAGAATTACAGGTGGTGCGCACCGAAAAAAACATTATCGCCCGGTACCTTGAAGAGACCGACGGCAACGTTGCCAAAGCGGCTCGCTTGGCTAATCTCCCCCGAAGAACCTTTTATCGACTGCTCGAAAAACACGGCATTAGCGTTGTCCGCCATTCAAAAGCAGAAACCGGGTAATTATTGGCATACTTACTTAGGCCTGGTTTCGACATACACGGTGGACTCGTAGAGAGCCGCACCAGTCCGTGCCGCCTGTCCCTTATAATAATCGACAATATCCCGGCCATTAATAGACGACTGGGATGCCAACTCTTTTTGCACCTTGTCCACCCGATTCAGGCTGCGGGTCCCGTTGTTGAAACTGCGTGAAGCCATCTGTTGATTGATACCGGGTATCGGCAGGCGGCGGTCGCTGGCAAATATTTTGACCGCATCCTTACCAAAAGGCGCTTCCACTTTAATCTCCCATGAATCACTCACATCCGGCAAGGTGTAGACCAATCCCGGTTGTTTCGGTTGTTCCGCTTCGCCAATTTTAGGATAAAGCAGGCTGACCTCACCGTTGGGGTTGATATCATAGACATATACAAAGAGCGGACGAGTGACCTGAATGATAAAGCTGACCGTTTCGCCCTTGCGAAACACCTGATAGCCCCCCCCCTTGACCGTCGAGATACGTACAGCCCCGGTTTTTTCATTCTCTGTATCGGCTATACTCGCCAGGGTTTCTGCATCATCGTTATCCAGACTGAAAAGTACCATTTCCAAAGGAATGCTTTCCTCTGCACTGCCAAGCACCTTGCCTTTCAGATCTTTCATCGTGAGTGACACGTTAACCGAATCCCTACCCCTCAGATAGGCACCCTCCAAAACGGCATCCGCACCGACCAGAAGCGCGTCGGTTCCCGCAAGATCAGTACCCTTTTTGATGGAGCGGAGAACCCCACTTTTGACAACAGGTTTTTCCTCCATCAGCCGGAACAGGGTAAAAGTAGCAAGGTTTGCTTTAAATTTTCCGGTGGCATATTCAGAAAACGGGCTGGAGTATTTACGTCTGGCCTCCACAACCGGAGCGATAAACAGGGAAAGTGTTCCAGCCTTGTTCCAGCTCTGGGCAACTTTCTGGGTGAGTCGCACAAGCTTATTATCCAGATTTTCAACGAAAAGATCAGACGGCACTGTCGCGAGGGATAGCTCATACATCCCCTTCAAGTTGCGGTACGAGTCATTTTTGGTTCTTTTAAGTTTAAGATAGACCACGACCTTATCCGCTGTACGATGATAACTGATAGAAACGATGTAATCGGCCTGGTCGATGAGGCGCCCTTCAAAAACATAGCCGGTTTTGCTGAAGGAACGTTCCAGTTCGTTCGCCAGCAACGCCGCAAAAGGTACATTACGTACATCCTGATCCTCACGAATATCATCTCGATCCAGGTATAACCGCAGCGAACTTCCCGCGTGCCCCTCTTTCAACTCCCTGCCCATAGCATCAGCCATATCAGAAATGGTAGCAAAAGGAGCAGCGCCCGACTGGGCCGTTTCAGTAGGAGAGCCT
>CAIRND010000267.1 GCA_903879825.1 uncultured Geobacteraceae bacterium | reverse complement strand
CAGAGCACCCGGGACGTCCCGCTTATTATACTGAATAATGTACGGAAGCTTGTCCAGGTCGTAGCCTTGTTCACTGAGATTCAGCCTCAGGTTTTCAAGTGATTCAATATTAGCTTCTATTCGCTCTTCCTGCGAATCGGCGACAAAAATCACACCATCGACACCCTTTAAAATAAGTTTTCTGGACGCATCATAAAAGACCTGCCCCGGAACGGTGTACAGATGAAAACGGGTCTTAAACCCCCTGATTTCACCTAATGATAGTGGCAGAAAATCAAAGAAAAGAGTGCGCTCTGTTTCTGTCGCGAGACTAATCATCTTGCCTTTGGCATCCGGGGCGGTTTTTTGATACACAAATTGAAGATTTGTGGTTTTGCCACAGAGTCCAGGGCCATAATAGACAATTTTGCAATTTATTTCACGAGAAGCATAGTTGATGAAGGACATCTTTGACTTTCCCCGTTATTAATTGTGTACGTCACAAAGTATTTCGGCCGTATCGGGCTAAAAGCTCCCGGACAAACCTGTCTATTGCCATCGAATTAATTTAGCTAAAAAGATTATCGATATCGTCATCAGTAATTTCAGCGAAAGGAAAGTCGGAAGACCCACGCTTTTCACGTTCCTCCGACTTTTTCATCAATTTTTCAAAAATGGCCGAAAGTTCTTCAGATGCTTTTTTCACACGCAAACGAACAAGGCCGAGAGATGACTGTGCATCAAACAGAACAACCAGGATTATTCTGCCGCCAACTATGGAAATATGGAGATTGTCCTTTTCTCCTTCGTGAAAGAGAATGGAAAATTCTTTTTCGCCGATCAACTTAGCCAGTCCGCCTGTGGCAGCAATATTTCCCGCTGTCAAAGAGGCGAGCGATGTTGTGTCAAAACGGTCAGTTTCACCGACGCCGGAGATAAGCTGCCCATTTTTATCAACAAGAAAAATCACCCTGGCATTGGCCTCTTTCAGCAAACGGCCAATAACATCATTGAGTTCCTGGAATTCTTCATCGTACATGATCAGCGTTGGATTAGACATGCGCTGTCTCCCTGCCTGGCGGCACTACTTACGTTCTCAGCGTGAAACACGATAAAATACCTCGATTTCTATAGCAAACCTGTACTGTGCTTTCAAGCTTATTCGACCCACTGCGACTGATTGCAGAGGTAATCAGCTATTTGCTTTACCGAGTAGCCTGTGATACCTTGCTGCGCTCGTAACAGCACAATGACACCCTCACAGAAGGCGTACATTATGGAATTGAGTTTTTCCAAAAGCAACCAGCCAATTGATGACACTATCAACCGGTTGATCGAAGAATCCGGCGGCATTCATCATCCTGCCATCATCAAAGAGATGATACTTGCCACACTTAAAATCGGTCAGGATGTCGATTATCTGGCAGATTTAAAATTGATCAACCGCACACTGCGCGAAATGCGCTACACAGCGAAGGTTTTCGGCCCGTATCGTCATCGCAAAAAGGTGACTATCTTTGGGTCGGCTCGTACGGAAGAAACAGATGAAATGTACAAGAAATGCGTACGATTCAGTCGTAGCCTTGCTGAAAACGATTATATGGTAATTACGGGGGGGGGCCCCGGCATCATGCAGGCTGGCAATGAAGGGGCGGGAAGTGAAAACTCCTTTGCTGTCAATATCCGACTGCCATTTGAACAAAAACCAAATCCGATCATGTACCGTAATCCACGACTCGTAACATACAAATACTTTTTTAATCGTAAGGTTGCCTTTGTTAAAGAGGCTGATGCAATAGTTGTTTTCCCCGGTGGATTTGGCACGCTGGACGAAGCGATGGAGGTTTTCACGCTGATACAGACCGGCAAAACTTCTCCCAAGCCCCTGATTCTCATGGATGACCATGATGGGTATTGGGAGCAGTTTTTCAATTTTGTAAAAGAGAGCCTTCTGGTGAAAGGGTTCATTTCAGGGGAAGATTTTTCACTTTTCACCGTCACCAGAAGCGAGCAGGAGGCGCTCGACGTCATCGAAACCTTCTACAGCACCTATCATTCCCTGCGTTTTATTGAAAACCGGCTGGTTATACGCCTATCAAAAACGCTTTCAGTCGAGCACATTGAGACACTGACAAAAGAGTTTCCCGGACTAATCAAAAACGGGGATCATATTCGTTGCTGTGAGGCATTCCCGGAAGAGATCGATGAGCCTGACCTTGCCCATCTTCCGCGCATTTCTCTGTTGTTCGACCATCATCACTATGGCCTGCTAATTGCCTTCATAAACCGCATCAACTCGTTCTGGCGCACGTGAAATAGTTTTTTTGCAGTAGTGCCAGCCACCTGGTTCGTTGACAACACCGAACGCTTGCAGATATACTCAAACCATCACTTTCATTTCGGGACATCATGCAGGATCTCAAACATTTATCGAAAAAAAAATCAGCTTCAGTTTTTGGTTTTTCGGGCGATGGCTCAAAAAACCGGCGGAGTAAACCGGCGGGTGAGCCTGTGAGCCCCAGTCGGTTCCTGCCAAAGGGGAAACGACTCCGCCAACTGAAGCTGGCACTGCTGTCTATTGCCATTATTCTCGCACTTGCGCCCCTCTGCGTTCTGGCGTTTCGACAGACGACGTTGTCCGGGTCACATCTCTGGACCCGAATTGCCGCCTCGTTTACCACACCCGCCCCTAAAACGGCTGAAGCAGCTAAACCGCCCGTCACAGTCAGCCGGTTCGAAGCTGCTCGTGATCTGCTTGCAACAGCAGAAGCCAACGGTCCGCTCCTTACTGCCCGGACACCTGAAGGGATGCGGCATATTTACACCATTCAAGGCGACGTCCAGCGAAAAGTTTATGACTTTCTGGCAAAGAGTCGGGTGCCATACGGCGTTTTTGTTGCAATTGAACCGGTTTCAGGCCGCATTCTCGGCATGACCGCCTATTCATCCGTTGATCCAAACTGGGCAAAGGGTTCAGCCTGTGACCTGTACCCCATGGCCTCACTGTTCAAAATTATCACCGCATCTGCAGCTCTTGAAAGTCGTAAAATTACTCCTGAATCTGTCATTGAATTTCGTGGCGGTTCATATTCCGAGAACCCGCGTTACTGGGACATAAGCCCTCGCGGCAGGAACAATCGTATGGATGCCACTCATGCCATGGGTAAGTCGATCAATCCGTTTTATGGACGAATGGCAAGCGACATTGTGGGGAAATCGTCAGTAATGGAATCGGTAGCCCGCTTTGGCTTCAACCAGGAACTTCTGCCTGGTATTCCGGCTAAGCCAAGTCGAGCTGGAGAACCGGTCAGCAATCATGGCCTAAGGCTTATGGGAGCGGGACTGGATCATGAAGTCAAAATCTCTCCTCTCCATGCAGCGGTGATCATGTCGGCAATAGCCAATGGCGGGGCAATGATGGCCCCGGGACTGACAAGCAGCATCGTTGATGAGCAGGGTCTTGAAAAAGAAACTTTTACGCCACGCGAACTGCGTCGCCTTGTCACACCGGAAACATCGGCGTCATTAGCACGGATGCTTTCCAGCACCGTACTGACCGGTACCTCCCGTAAAGCGTTTCACGACCGCAGGGGTCGTCTGCGGTTGAATGTTCAGGTCGCGGCAAAAACAGGATCTATCGACGGCACAGATCCCAAGGGGCACTACTCGTGGTTTGCCGCTTTTGCACCGATACAGAACCCCCGTATCGCGCTGGTTGCTCTGGTTATTAATCCTGATAAGTGGAAAATCAAGGCATCCCAGGTTGGAGAGCTTGCATTGGAAGAGTTTTTCAGACGCTAAGTGCTGATATCAAAATAGAGTTGTCACCGCAAGAGTTTCGAAGACCTCTACGATGACTGCTCGCAATACGTCATTAGCCGTAACTCTCCATCCAGCATTTCGCCGTATGTGAGTTGCCCCATCCAGTCTCCAAGAGACAAAACGGCAAAAGGTGGTCCCGGGATGTCTTCCCGCAGTGCCAGATGAAAGTGGCCGGTGACCAGTCCGTCACACCCCTGTTGTTGGAGAGTGCGGGCAAAATCAAGAATGATCTTACGGTAGTCCCAACGGGCTGATTTCATAACGTAGCCCGCCTGACTTTGTTTCTGCAGGCTTACTTTTATTTTTTCCGCCCATGACGGGGGGAAATGTCTGATGCTGGCAGCCACCGGACTTGAGCGGAGCAGATTTCGCAGCAGACGATAGAGGCGGTCTTCTCTATTAATTTGATCACCGTGACACAGATAAAGCCTCTTGCCGTGCAGGCATTCGATGGCAGGACCGGAATGAACCTCGGCTCTAAGGCGCTGAGAAAATATCGGTCCCAGGTGAAAATCGTGATTCCCTTCAAAATAGACCAGTCTGCAGCCGCGCACAACCAGGCGCTCCAAGGCATCAAGTACAGCGTCGTATTGGGTAAACGGGTGTGATGGGAACCCTAACCAGAAGTCGAACAGGTCACCCATAATATAAAGGGTGTCCAGCTCGCCCTCCAGCGAATGTAGAAAACGAAGTAACTGCCGGTAGTTGGCGTCGTCCGGCGACATAAGATGGGCATCAGCTAAAAAAATGGTTCTCATGGCGCAGATTGTGCTTCGATCACCAGTAAAAAGTCAACAAGAAGAAAACACTCCCCCTTTTTAATCATACATGGAATGGGGATGAGGAGAGACTCAATGGCAACAATTCATAGTGTTGAAATTTCCTGGGAAGATCTGCTCGGCGCATTTACCAGCGGTCAGCCTGATAAAGCGTACTATCTCGACCGACTGACCGGTGAAATATTCTCTGTCCCCTCCTCATCAGAGAACAATGAAGTACGACAACAACTCAGCAGCAATGTCGAACGTTTTCTGGAAATCCCTCCATTTGACTATCGCAGCGAGCGACAAATTGTGACGGAATTTGTCGCTCAAATAGCCGACTCCGAGCTAAGAGAGCTGCTGCGCAACTCTTTGGCTGGCAGAAAACCGTACGGAAAAATCGAAGACATTCTCTCGTTCTACCCAGAGGAAGAAGATCGCTTTGCGTTGTTAAAGGATCAATTTCTTTCCAATCGCCTTAAAAACTGGATGGAAGAAAACAACCTGTTCACGGCTGACACGGTATTGCAGGGCATGAAGCACCTCTAGGAGAGAACATGGAGCACACTCACCACGCTCATACGCCACGCAGTGATTACGGACGGTTTATTGCCACAATATTGCTGTTCTGCATGATGGCAGCGGCCGGCTACGCGCTACGCCACACGATTTCATGTTTTCTGCTTTCCTGGGTTATCGCTTACCTTCTTGATCCTCTTCTTGTAATCGCTGAAAAACGTAATGTTAAGCGACTCTACGCTCTGGGGCTTCTCTACATAATTTTGGGGATTCTGACCGTTTTTTTCATGATGTTTATCGTACCGGCGGTCACCATCAGTTGGAACGCTTTTGTACTGGATTTACCGGCTTACATCCAAAAGATAAAACAGGTCGCTCTGGACTGGAAACTCCGCTTACCTGACCGCTATGGTTCAGTTGAAATAGAGTGGCTGATCGACAAGGCTTCCGGAAATATCGATACCGCCGCCGAAAAAGCAGGTTTTTGGGCCTATAATTTTGGCACCAGCATCTTTTTCAATCTCTTCAACATCGTTCTCTCACCGATTCTGGTGTTCTTTATGCTCTACTACAAGCAAATTGTCATCGATACGATTGTATCCTGGCTTCCAGACGGTCGACGCACCCAGATTGTCGACATCGCCCATGAGGTCAACAACAGTATCGGTGGTTACCTGCGTGGCCAGGTTGCAGTGTCCATAATAGTGGCACTGCTCGCGACGATCGCACTTTTTGCGCTCGGGATTCCTCACCCGATTTTCTGTGGCATTTTTGCGGGTGCAGCCTCGATTCTGCCGTTCATTGGTGTCATATTAGCGACTCTCCCCGCCCTCTTTTTTGCCTGGTTTAAATTCCAGTCTGCTGCCATGCTCGGTCAAACTACTTTTGCCTTCGCAATGATTTACTTTGTCGAGGGATATGTCATTAAACCACTGGTCTTCAAGGAATCGATGAACTTGAATCCGCTCGTCACAATCATCATGGTTATGGCTCTCGGAGAAACTCTTGGCTTTTGGGGAATCCTGCTGGCTCTCCCCATCGCATCGGCCATCAAAATAACCTGGGGACATTTCGTACATGGCAACTTCAAATAGAGGTAACTTTTCGTGAGGGAGGACATACTCCCAACCCCGGATGACGTAGGCACCACTTCTGATCCCTTACCGTACGGCGAACTGAATTTTGGCGTGAGCGGCTTACACTGTGCTTCCTGCGTCAACACTCTTGAAAAAAAACTGCTCGAACACCCTGCCATTACGACCGCCATCGTCAACCTCGCCGGAGAAACCGGCTTTGTCCGTT
>CAIRND010000266.1 GCA_903879825.1 uncultured Geobacteraceae bacterium | reverse complement strand
CAGCACGCATGCTCAAACTGCAGCGGCAGGGTGTTCATAATATCAACTTTGTTACTCCGACCCACTATCTGCCACAGATTCTTGCGGCGCTCTGGCTTGCGATTCCTCAGGGCTTTACATTGCCAATCGTCTGGAATACCAGCGGGTATGAGAGAGTTGACGCTCTGCAGTTACTGGACGGAGTCGTTTCAATCTATCTGCCTGATATGAAGTACAGTAATGACAAACATGCGCGTCTTATTTCTGCGGCACCACATTATTGCGTGATTAATCGTGCCGCCGTTATCGAGATGCTCAGACAGGTTGGGCATCTCCAGCTAAATGAAGAAGGAATTGCAACGGCTGGTATAATTATTCGCCACCTTGTGCTGCCAGAAGGCAACTCAGGATCTCCGGAAACTCTTCAATGGGTTGCTGGTAATCTTGGCCTGGAAACTCATATTGCCTTAATGAGTCAATATTTCCCGGCCCATAACGCGAGTATTACAGAGGGAATGAACCGCCCAATCAACCATGAAGAATATGATGCTGCGGTTGAGGCATTGGATGAAGCGGGTCTGGAAAATGGTTGGGTGCAGGAACTCGATGAAGAACGGGGAGCGGTATGAGATCAATCGTACTGCATTCCTTTATATGGGAACCACTCTCATCTAGAATTACCTCTGACCGGGTGTTTCTGGCCGGAGCGTTTTTTATTATTTCGATAATCACACGAAGGAGTAACGTATAAATGCCTAAAAGAACTGATATTAAAAAAATACTTATCATTGGTGCCGGCCCGATCGTCATTGGACAGGCGTGTGAATTTGACTACTCCGGCACTCAAGCTTGCAAATCATTAAAGGAAGAGGGTTATGAGGTTGTATTGCTTAACAGTAATCCGGCCACCATTATGACCGACCCCGATTTTGCAGACCGTACCTACATCGAGCCGGTTACTCCTGAAATCCTGGCTAAAATTATCGAAGTGGAGCGTCCTGATGCAATATTGCCGACTCTTGGTGGCCAGACGGCTCTTAATACCGCTGTGGCCGTTGCCGAGTCTGGTATACTTGAAAAATTTGGCGTAGAGCTGATCGGTGCCAAACTTCCGGCAATTAAAAAAGCGGAGGACCGTACTCTATTCAAAGCTGCCATGGAGAAGATCGGTTTGGCTGTTCCAAACTCTGGCCTTGCCCACAACTATGTTGAAGTCATGGAGGTAATAAAGACTATCGGTTTTCCAGCGATTATCAGACCTTCATTTACCCTTGGCGGGAGTGGCGGCGGAATTGCCTATAACCTTGAAGAGTATGAAAAAATGGCGATGGGGGGGATTGATGCCTCGCCTACCGATGAAATACTTATCGAAGAATCTGTTATCGGCTGGAAAGAGTATGAGCTTGAGGTGATGCGCGATACCGCCGATAACGTCGTAATCATCTGTTCGATCGAGAACTTTGATCCAATGGGTGTTCATACCGGCGATTCGATCACTATCGCTCCTGCCCAGACTCTGACGGATAAAGAATACCAGATACTGCGTGATGCTTCGCTGAAGATTATTCGTGAAATTGGTGTTGATACCGGTGGTTCCAACATACAGTTTGGTATCAATCCACGTGATGGCCGTCTGGTTGTGATTGAGATGAACCCCCGCGTTTCACGATCTTCAGCCCTGGCCTCCAAGGCAACCGGCTTTCCGATCGCCAAGATTGCCGCAAAACTGGCGGTCGGCTACACGCTTGATGAAGTCACAAATGATATTACCCGCGAAACTCCGGCCTGTTTCGAGCCAAGTATCGATTATGTCGTTACCAAAATCCCGCGTTTTACCTTTGAAAAATTTCCTGCAGCTGACGCTACCTTGACCACTCAGATGAAATCGGTCGGGGAAGTTATGTCTATTGGTAGAACTTTCAAAGAATCATTTCAGAAAGCGATAAGATCTCTGGAAATCGGAGTGAGCGGTTTTGATTCGAAGTTGTTTGAACTTGGGACAGAAACCAGACGTGCTCTGACCGGTAAGGAACAGCAGTTGTTACTGGAAAAACTCCGGGTGCCGAACGCTGAAAGACTGTGGTATGTTGGCGATGCCTTGCGTAGCGGCATGAGTGTTGAGGAGATCCATAAGCACACCGCTATTGACCCCTGGTTTTTACATAACATTCGTCAGATAATAGAAAAAGAGGATGATCTGAAGCGGTTGTCGGTGGACGGCAAAAATGCTATGGGTTGCGTCACTGTGGACATTTTGCGAGATGCCAAACAGTACGGCTTTTCCGATAAGATGCTTTCTAAATTATGGAACACTAGTGAGGATGAGGTGCGTGCTGCGCGCTGGTCGCTCGGGGTACGTCCCGTCTATAAACGCGTTGACACCTGTGCCGCTGAGTTTGTTGCCTATACCCCCTATATGTACTCCACGTACGAGGAAGAATGCGAGGCCGCACCGACAGACCGGAAAAAAATCATTATTCTGGGAGGCGGACCAAACCGGATTGGGCAGGGCATCGAATTTGATTATTGCTGTGTTCATGGAGCCTTTG
This sequence comes from uncultured Geobacteraceae bacterium, assembly GCA_903879825.1. GTDB lineage: Bacteria > Desulfobacterota > Desulfuromonadia > Geobacterales > Pseudopelobacteraceae > JACRCG01. Next base: position 418 of record CAIRND010000266.1, on the reverse strand, counting down.
CGTTGGCTGAAGACGGTTACGAAACCATTATGGTTAACTGCAACCCTGAAACCGTATCTACAGATTATGACACTTCTGACCGACTCTATTTTGAACCATTGACCCTCGAAGATGTGCTGGAAATAGTTGCGATTGAAAAACCTGTTGGCGTGATCGTGCAATTTGGTGGACAGACTCCGCTTAAGCTGGCGGTCGCTCTTGAGAAGGCTGGTGTGCCGATTATTGGAACGTCACCGGACGCTATTGATCGTGCCGAAGATCGTGAGCGGTTTCAGGAAATGCTTCATAAATTGGGTCTTCTCCAACCGGAAAACGGTACCGCACGTTCTTTTGAAGAAGCACTAAAAGTTGTTGAGCGCATCGGTTATCCGGTTGTCGTCCGCCCTTCGTATGTTCTCGGTGGCCGAGCTATGGAAAT
>CAIRND010000265.1 GCA_903879825.1 uncultured Geobacteraceae bacterium | reverse complement strand
TTTGTAGTGAAAGGTAGAACCACCACCATGGAAGAACTTAGTGAACTCCTGCTTCAAAGGCGCCGAAAAGTTGACGCACTGTGGGAAGCGGGCATAAACCCCTACCCCAATGATTTTAAACCTCAGCATACTTCCGCTGATATTATTGCCGCATACGGCTCCATAGAACCGCTTGACGCTACCGATGCAAGCATAAGCGTAGCCGGGCGTATTTTAGCACGACGCTCTTTTGGCAAGGCTGCTTTCATCCAGCTTCAAGACCGGAAAGGGCGCATTCAGCTTTACGTAAAAAAAGATGAGATTGGCGAAGAGGCCTTTGCCGTTTTCGATTCGTTTGATATCGGCGATATCGTCGGGGCGATGGGTTACCCGTTTCGCACCAAAACCGGTGAACTTTCTCTGCATATCCGCTCCATTCGGTTGTTGGTAAAATCACTCCTGCCGTTGCCGGAGAAATTCCACGGCCTGACTGATGTTGAAACCCGTTACCGTCAGCGCTATGTAGACCTCATTGTAAATCCTGAGGCACGCGAAATATTTTTCAAACGTTCGCGGATTGTCAACCTGATACGCGCTTTCATGGCTGATCGTGATTTCCTCGAAGTAGAAACCCCCATGATGCACCAGATACCGGGCGGAGCGACTGCTCGACCGTTTATCACTCATCATAACACCCTGGATATGGAGTTATACCTCCGTGTCGCCCCGGAACTTTATCTAAAGCGACTGGTTGTCGGTGGACTCGAGAGGGTCTTTGAGATCAACCGCAACTTCCGCAATGAAGGCATTTCCGTCCGCCACAACCCTGAATTTACCATGATGGAATTCTATCAGGCCTATGCAACGTATGAAGACTTGATGGATTTCACCGAGGAACTTTTCTGCCATATTGCCCAGGAAGTTCTGGGCACACTTGATTTCACCAATCAGGGGCTTGACATTAGCTTTCAGCGTCCCTGGAAACGTCTGACGGTACGTGATGCAATTTTAGAATATGGCGACGTTGAGGCACAACAGATTGACGACCGGGATCTGGCTCTGTCATACGCCCGCAGCATCGGACTGTCACTGCCTGATGGAATCAGCTATGGTAAACTTGTGATGGAGATTTTTGAAGAAGTGGCAGAACACAAACTGATCCAGCCAACATTCATCACCGCCTATCCCACAGAGGTATCGCCGCTATCGCGCAAGAACGAGCAAAACCCTGAAATTGTTGACCGCTTTGAATTGATTATCGGCGGACGTGAGATAGCTAATGCCTTTTCCGAGTTGAATGACCCGGTCGATCAAAAAGAGCGCTTTCTGGCTCAGGTCGCCGAAAAAGACAAGGGTGACGAAGAAGCACACTATATGGATGAGGATTATGTCCGCGCTCTTGAATACGGCCTCCCTCCGACTGCGGGTGAAGGGATCGGTATCGACCGCCTGGTGATGCTGCTGACTGATGCCCCCTCAATTCGCGACGTAATCCTGTTTCCTCAGTTGCGTAAGGAAGTAAAATAACCGATGCCATTTGAACTTTTTATCGGCTTGCGCTATCTGAAAGCCAAGCGCAAATCTACTTTCATCTCAATTATCACCTTCATTTCGACCGCCGGCGTGGCGTTGGGAGTCATGGCACTGATCGTGGTTTTGGCCGTCATGACCGGTTTTGAAGAAGATCTGAAAGAAAAGATACTCGGCACGAACGCCCATATTGTTGTCATTCACAGCGGCACACCGATGGATAATTACCGGGATGTGATGGAACAGCTGAAGGGCTATAAGGGTGTTCAGGCGGCGACTCCGTTCATCTATAATCAGGTCATGCTTTCTTCCGGCAAAAACGTATCCGGTGTTGTTTTGCGTGGCATTGATATTGCCACGGATCAGCTCGTTACCCGACTCAGCAAATCAGTGGTAGAGGGGACTATCGAAGCTCTTGAACCTCAAATGGGACAGGGTCCAGACATGACTCCCGGCTTGATGGTTGGTAAAGAGCTTGCCAAGCATCTTAACCTGTTCATGGGCGACAAGGTCAACGTCATCTCGCCAATGGGCAATATTACCCCACTCGGTATGATGCCGCGCATGAAGCCGTTCAGGATTACCGGAATTTTCAATACCGGCATGTTCGAGTATGACTCAACACTTGCCTATGTGAGCCTTGATCAGGCCCAGCGTTTTTTTGACCTTGGCGATACGGTTACCGGCATACAGCTTAAAGTTGAGGATGTATATCACACGGGAGAACTGGCCCGCAGCATCAACCGTGAACTGGGAGGAAACTTCTACGCGCGGGACTGGATGCAGATGAACAAAAACATTCTGTTCGCACTCAAGACGGAAAAGATCGTCATGTTTATCATTCTGACCCTGATCGTGCTGGTAGCTGCCTTTGGTATCGCTTCAACACTCTTTATGGTTGTTATGGATAAGACCAGAGACATTGCCATCCTTAAATCAATGGGGGCAACGGCCGCCAGTATCATGAAGATTTTTGTCCTTGAGGGATTGATCATCGGGATCATCGGTACTATTTTTGGTGTTGCCTCAGGTCTCCTCGTTGCGCTCAATCTCGAGCCGATTATTACCCTGATTCAGAAGGTTACCGGGCAGAACTTTTTCAGTAAGGACATTTATTATCTGGATCACTTTCCTTCTCTGGTCGTGCCATCAGACGTTGCGCTTATTTCTGTTACCGCTGTACTGATCTCCTTTCTTGCAACACTGTATCCCGCCTGGCAGGCATCACGAATGCTGCCGGCAGAGGCACTCCGCTATGAGTAATCTTCTGGAAGTGCGAAACCTCTGTAAAACGTACAACACCGGTGTGAACACGCTTGAAGTACTCTGCGGCATTGACCTCGATCTCGCAGCAGGCACGACAACAGCTCTTGTCGGTGCATCAGGCGCCGGAAAAAGCACCTTGATGCATCTTCTCGGAGCGCTTGATCGCCCGACGTCTGGAACAGTCAGCTTTGGCGGTGACAACATCTTTAATAAGAATGAGCGGCAGCTGGCGGAATTCAGAAACCGAAAAATAGGTTTTGTTTTTCAGTTTCACCATCTGCTGCCGGAATTCACCGCACTCGAAAACGTCATGATGCCGGCTATTATCAACAGAGTGCCACGTAACAAGGCCATGGCGATGGCACAGGCACTATTACAAGATGTTGGCCTGGGACAGCGCATGACACATCGGCCGGGGGAATTATCCGGTGGAGAACAGCAACGGGTAGCCATAGCCCGGGCACTTGTCATGGAACCGGAACTGCTGTTGGCCGATGAACCGACCGGCAACCTTGATATGAAAACCAGTGACGGTATTCACGCCATGCTGACAGATATACAGACAAAAAGAGGCTTGACCCTGGTTATAGTTACGCATAATGAACGACTGGCAGCTGCGATGGGAACGACGATTCACCTTGTGGACGGAAGAGTGGAAAAAACTACATGATATACGGGGGAAGCGTGCCCAGTTTCAAAAGTATACTATCAGCCTTGCTGGTAACATTTATTAGTTGTTCAACTCATGCGTACGCTGAAGATGAAAAACTGGTTGAAATACGCATTGAGGGGAATCGTCGCATTGAATCAGCTGCGATACTGAATGTTGTTAAAGTGAAGGCTGGGGACATTCTCTTAGGCGATAAGACTGACACCGATATTCGAGCCATCTATAAGCTCGGGCATTTTCAAGACGTTCAGGTACTGAAGGGAGAATCGGATAAAGGGCTTGTACTGATTTATTCCGTGCAGGAAAAACCGATAGTTCGCGAGGTCACCTTTGAAGGTAACAAGGAAATCACAACGGAGAAGCTGAAAGATGGTCTTGATTTACGCCCAAACACCGTTTATTCAGCAAAAGATGTGGCCAAAGGCGTTGCCAAGATCAAGAAGATGTATGGCGATGAAGGTTATTATCTGGCAGACGTTCAAACCGAGGTGAAAAAAAGTTCGCCGAGTGAATTGTCTGTTATCGTTAAAGTTGTTGAGGGCGACAAAATACTTATTAAGGAAATTCGCTTTGATGGCCTCAAGGCATATAGTGAAAGCAAGCTAAGAGGCATCATGGAGACGAAACGAAAATGGTTCATGTCCTGGTTAACCGGTGCAGGTACATATAAGGAAGAGGTCCTCAAAAATGATGCATTGCTGATTTCGGACCATTACCTCAATAACGGTTATATAAATGTCAAAGTCGGCGAACCGGTCGTGAAGTTAAATGAGACTAAAACGGCGCTTGATGTATCCATTGGCATTACCGAGGGAGAGCAATATCGAATCGGCACCATTGGTTTTAAGGGAGAGCTGATTGACCCTGAAGCTGATTTGCGCAAAAAGCTCAAGAGTGAGTCGGGTGAAATATTTAACCGTTCCACACTGCGCACCGACATCGGCGTTCTTACTGATGTGTACGGCGACAAGGGCTATGCTTTTGCCAACATTAACCCTCAGACTCGTCTTGACAATGAAAAGAAAATTGTTGATATGACCTTGGAAGTTGATAAAGGCGAACTGGTGTATATTGAGCGGATCAATGTTGCCGGCAACCCGAAAACACGCGACAAAGTCGTCCGTCGTGAGATGCGTGTAACAGAAACAGGACTGTACAGTGCCACCGGTATGAAACGCAGTAAACAAAACCTGATGAATCTCGGTTTCTTTGAAGAGGCAAACATCGCTACTGCCAAAGGGAGCGCCAGCAACAAACTCAATGTAAGTGTTGATGTCAAAGAAAAACCAACGGGAACATTCAGTATTGGTGGCGGTTACAGCTCTCTGGATGGTTTTATTGGACAGGGTTCGGTCCAGCAGGCCAACTTCCTTGGATTGGGACTTAAAGCGAGTCTGTCAGCGTCTATTGGTGGCAAATCCAATACCTACGCAGTTGGATTGACTGACCCCTACTTTCTGGATTCAAAATGGACACTCGGTGGCGACATCTACCGTTCGGAGCGAATATATACCGACTATACCCGTAGGCTTGTTGGTGCCGACATCAAAGGCGGCTATCCCATCAACGATTTTGTCGGTACATTCTTGATGTATAAATTTGAAATCAAAGATCTGTACAATCCGAGCGGTGCATACCAGGCGCTCCATGATGCTGAATCATTCAACACTTCCAACGTATACCCACTCGGTACGACCACTACCAGTTCAGTATTCAGCAGTATCACCCACAACAACACCGATTATCGAATGGATCCATCAACCGGTATGATTAACTCGTTTTCTGTCGAGTACGCCGGCCTGGGTGGCGACAATAAATATGCCCGTCTGACCACCGACCACACCCTGTTTCACCCGATCTACAAAAAACTAATCGCCTCAACAAAACTAACCTTAGGCTATGTCGGCGAAGTGGGACAACCGGTACCGATTGATGAAAAGTTTTATCTGGGCGGCATCTACTCCCTGCGTGGTTATAGAGCACGAACCGTCTCGCCAACAAAAACCCAACTGGTAAAAGATATCGATGGTAACCAGTCGAACGAGCAGATCTATTTGGGCGGCACCAAGGAAATCTTCGGCAATGTGGAACTCACCCTTCCATTGCTCGCTGATGCCGGCCTTAAAGGCGTTGTGTTTTTCGACTACGGCAATTCTTTTAACACATTTGACACCATGCTGATGAGCTATGGCTGGGGAATACGCTGGGCTTCCCCCATCGGTCCGCTCCGCCTTGAATACGGTATCCCGATTAACCCGCGAAACCTCATCGACAGCACGACGGGCAGACTTGAATTTTCTATCGGCACCATGTTTTAAATTCAGGCAGTCATCTGCTAATAACAACAACAGATTCATTTAAGGGCCCGGCCCGCATAACCACTAAAGGAGAAGCATTCATGAAACGGGTAATTTTGGCAGGTATCGTAGCGGTATGTATTGCGTCAACGTCTGTTTTTGCTGCAGAGGTAAAGTTAGGCTATATTGACATGCAGCGCGTAATGGGGGGGTCTGAGGCCGGAAAAGAGGCCAAGGAACAAGTGGCAACAAAAACAAAGGCGTATCAGGCTGATATAAATATAAAGCAGGAAGAGCTTAATAAACTGAAGGATGCCTTTGAAAAGAAAGAAAGCCAGGTAAAACAGGGCATAGCACTCCCTGAATCCCGCGCTACTATAGAAAGAAACTACCAGAACAAGTTAAAAGACTTTCAGCGTTTTGTCAAAGATGCACAAGAAGACATGCAAAAGCTTGAAGAAGAGCTTGGGCGTAAGGTTTTCGAAGGAATGGAGAAAATCATCAGCGAATATGGCAAAAAGAATGGCTACACCTTTATTTTTGTGAGAAACGAGCTGATGCTGTACGCTGATGACAAGTCAGATCTTACCGCTGAAGTTTTGAGCATTTTCAATTCCAGCAGAAAGAAGTAACACTATGACACAGACACGAACGGTTACAGAACTTGCCGCCTATCTTGGCGGCGTGGTGAGGGGTGACGGTGAGGTACTGATTTCCGGACTGGGTGCCCTTGAAACAGCCGGACCTGAATCACTAACGTTTCTCGCTAACCCGCGCTATGCATCCAAGGTCGCGGAAACATCCGCCGGTGCTGTTCTTATGGCTCCCGGTGGAGAGTGCTATGGACGTACCGTCATTGAAGTTGCGAACCCTTATCTTGGTTTTGCAAAATTGCTGACCCTGTTTTACACTACTCCTCATAAACCGGTGGGGATTCATCCCGCGGCACATGTCCGAGAGACAGCCACTATTGGTGAGGGAACAAGTGTTTACCCTGGTGCCAGTATCGGGGACCACGTTGTTGTCGGCATGCGGACGGTTATTTATCCAGGCGCGGTGATCTACAACAATGTCGTCATCGGCGATGACTGTACCATCCATGCCAACGCTGTAGTTCGGGAGCGCTGCCGGATCGGCAATCGTTGTATCATTCAACCAGGTGCAGTAATCGGCTCTGACGGTTTCGGCTACGCACCCGACGGAAAAGGTTATTACCCCATCCCGCAGATCGGTATCGTTGTGCTGGACGATGATGTGGAAATCGGGGCAAATTGCTGCATAGATAGAGCGGCAATAGAAGTTACCCGCATTGGTCGCGGAACAAAGCTCGACAACCTGGTGCAGATTGCCCACAATTGCCAGATCGGCGAAGATTGCATGATTGTCTCCCAAGTGGGAATATCCGGAAGCGCAAAGATTGGTAACCACGTCACACTGGCTGGCCAGGTGGGCGTTGCTGGCCACCTCACCATCGGTGATAATGTTATGGTTGGCGCCCAATCCGGTGTACCAAGTTCACTAGCTGCAAACGCCGTCTATAGCGGCACACCGACTATGCCGCACAAGGATTGGTTGCGGTCTGTTATGGTATTACCTCGTTTGCCGGAATTAAAGAAAACCGTTTCAGCACTTGAAAAACGCATAACAGAGCTCGAAGCGATATTGAAACAGAACCGCCAGGAGAGTTAATATGCAATTGGATATAAACGAAATAATGAAGATTCTTCCGCACCGCTACCCCTTTCTGATGGTTGACCGGGTAATTGAGGTGGAACACGGAAAGCGTTGCGTCGCCATAAAAAATGTATCCATGAACGAACCGTTTTTCCAGGGGCACTTTCCCGGGCACCCGGTCATGCCGGGCGTACTGATTATCGAAGCAATGGCTCAGGTGGCAGGCATCATGGCGTATCTTGCTTCAGATGAAGTGACTCGTGCCAAAGTCACCTACTTTATGGCAATTGACAATGCCCGTTTCCGCAAACCGGTCATTCCCGGTGATCAGTTGCGCATTGAAGTTACCACCACTATGAACCGGAGAGGTATCTGGGGAGTGGCCGGTAAAGCCTTTGTCGGTGACACCCTGGTTACCGAAGCTGATCTGAAAGCAACTTTTGCGGATTCACCGAAATAACACTCTGCTCTCTCCTTGACGAGAGAGACCTACGGGAGAAACACCATGATACACCCGACTGCAATTATAGACGGAAGCGCCATCTTGGCATCAGATGTACAAGTAGGGCCATACGCCATCATCGGCAAACATGTTACTATTGGCAAAGGCACGTCTGTCGGCGCTCATACTGTTATCGGTGATTGGACTGAAATTGGAGAAAACAACCAGATATTCCACCAGGCATCGGTCGGCGCACCACCTCAGGACCTCAAATACCGTGGCGAAGAGTGCTGGACCAGAATTGGTGACAACAACATGATTCGTGAATTCGCCACCATCCACAGGGGTACGGTGACCGGTCATGCTGAAACGATTATCGGCAACAACAACATGTTTATGTCTTATTCTCACGTTGCGCATGACTGTCGCATCGGCAACGGCGTGGTCATGGCAAATGTTGCAACACTTGCGGGACATGTCACCATCGAGGACAACGTCATCCTGGGCGGTCTTGTTGCCGTTCATCAGTTTACCTCCATTGGCATGAATGCCATGATTGGCGGCGGCACAATGGTCTCTTTGGATATCCTGCCTTATACTATTGCAACCTCCGCGCGGCGACGGGACACCAAACTTCGCGGTCTCAACCTGATCGGTCTCAAACGACGTGGTTTCTCCGTAGAAACGATCAATAAAATGAAAAAAGCTTATAAGACATTATTCATGGCGGGTCTGAAACTGCCAGATGCCCTGGCACGAATCAAAACAGAAATCACCGGCTGCCCCGAGGTCGACTACTTGGTGGCCTTTATTGAAAATTCAAAGCGCGGGATATGCCGCGGATGAGCGTGCTCAGGACTGCCGTTATTGGAGTAGGGTACCTGGGTAACTTTCATGCCCAGAAATATGCCGCTCTGCCGGATGTTGAACTGGTCGGTGTGGTGGATAATGATCCAAAACGTGCGGCAGAGATCGCCTTAGCGCTGGGAACATCCGCATTCAGCGATCATCGTGATTTGATCGGCAGTGTCGATGCTGTCAGCGTTGTTGTTCCTACGCAGTATCATTACACCGTGGCACGCGATTTTCTCGCTGCCGGAGTGCATGTCCTGATTGAAAAGCCGATTACCGTCACTATTGAAGAAGCTGACGAACTCATCGCACTGGCGGATAAGCATAAGGTAGTGTTTCAAGTTGGGCACCTCGAGCGCTTTAACCCGGTTCTACAGGCACTCGACGACGTACTTCAGCAGCCAATTTTCATTGAGTCGGTTCGTATCGCCCCATTTAAACCGCGTGGTACTGATGTCAACGTGGTTCTCGACCTGATGATTCATGACATCGAAATTATTCAGCATATTGTCAAATCACCGGTAGAGCGGGTTGATGCAGTTGGTGCACCGGTATTTACCGGAGAGGAAGATATCGCCAACGCCCGCATTCTATTTGAAAACGGTTGCGTTGCCAATGTCACCGCCAGTCGCATCAGCCTCAAAAGCGAGCGGAAAATGCGGATCTTCCAGCGCAACGCATATATAACCCTCGACTTTCAGAACCGTAAAATGCTGATCGCCCAACAGGGTGTTGGCGAACTTTTTCCTGGAGTGCCCAACGTAAAGGTTGAAGAGCGGGAGCTCGGTGAGGCTGACGCATTGCGAAATGAGATCCTGTCATTTCTCACAGCTATTCGAGAGGGAAAAGAGCCCAAGGTAAGCGGACGTGACGGACGAATGGCTCTGGAAACAGCGCTTAAGATAAATGTGGCTCTTGGTAGGCAGTAATTTCCACAAACTTGAAGATGTAATACCGATTCTAGATCAAAGATGACATCAAGGCGGCGAGGATTGAGGCGACGATGGCATACATTCAGTATGTTAAGGAGCCGAAGACGAGCCAACGAAGATGCCGCTTTGATATGGAATTGGAATAATGGCTTTCCCACTCTCTCATTCCGAAAGGCTATATCATGATACCAATGGTAGATTTGAAGACGCAGTACCACGAGTTGAAAGCGGAGATTGATCGGGCGGTGCTTGGTGCAATTGAAAGTTGCCAGTTTATCCTGGGACCAAATGTCACCTCTTTCGAGCAGGAAACTGCTGCGTATCTGGGCGCCAAGCATGCCATATCATGCGCTTCCGGCACCGATGCGCTGCAACTCGCCATTCTTGCGGCCGGCATCAAGCCTGGTGACGAGGTAATTACCAGCCCCTTTACCTTTATCGCCACCGCTGAAGCAATTTGCTATGCCGGCGCTACTCCGGTTTTCGTTGATATCGATCCAAAAACATTCAATATTGACCCGGCTTTGATTGAGGCTGCGATTACTCCACGCACAAAAGCGATAATTCCGGTACATATTTTCGGTCAGCCAGCAGACATGGCACCAATCAAAGCGATCTGCGACAAACACCATCTGTTGCTGATTGAAGACTGTGCGCAATCATTTGGCGCGGCGATTGATGGAACGATGACCGGAACTATTGGACCACTTGGATGTTTCAGCTTTTTTCCCAGCAAGAACCTGGGCTGCTACGGTGACGGAGGATTGATCACCTGTGCGACTGATGAACTGGCAGAGCAGATTAAGGTACTGCGCAATCATGGCAGCCGCGTACGCTATCACCACAGCGTGATTGGCTACAACAGCCGCCTTGATGACATTCAGGCCGCTATACTGAGGGTCAAACTGCAACGCATTGATGAATTCAACAGCGGTAGGCGCCGTGTCGCACATCTATATTCCGAACTGCTGAACGATATTGTCACCGTTCCGCATGAGGACAATGTAGGAATCCACGTGTACCATCAATACACGGTACTGACGGACCATCGTGATGTTATCATGGCTAAACTGTCTGAAAAGCAGATTTCGTCTGCGGTCTATTACCCCATTCCACTCCACAAACAAGATGTCTTTGCTGAAGCATATGCTGGCATCACTCTTCCGGTCGCAGAAGATGTCTCACGTCGCTGCATGTCACTGCCGGTTTACCCGGAAATGCCTGAAGAATCCGTCCGACTGGTAGCACAGACTATTCGAGAATCGCTTGCAGGATAACACCCCTCACCCCGTGAATAGCAGACGTCGCATCATGATTGTGGCTGGCGAAGCCTCTGGAGATATCTATGGCGCCGCACTCGTATCTGAGGCCAATACGCTTGTCCCGGGAATTCACTTCTTTGGAATTGGCGGCGCCCGCATGCGTGAAGCGGGCGTTGAGACACTGGTCGATTCAAGCGATATGGCGGTCGTTGGTTTGGTTGAGGTAATTAAGCACTTCGACGTAATTTCCGCCGCTTTTGGAAAACTAAAACAGATTATTCTTCAGACCCCCCCTGACCTGCTGATCCTGATCGACTACCCCGGCTTCAATCTGCGACTGGCTAAGGTCGCCAAAAAAGCCGGAATCAAAGTACTTTATTACATCAGCCCGCAAATTTGGGCGTGGCGTCAAGGACGGGTTAAAAAGATCGCACGTCTTGTTGATCACATGGCGGTAATACTCCCCTTTGAAGCGCCATTTTATGAGAAAGCCGGAGTGCCGGTGACCTTTGTGGGTCACCCCATGCTCGATCTGGTACAGGTACAGCTTGATCGCTCTACCGCTGCGACCAGCTTCAGTCTCGATCCGGCACGAAAAGTTGTCGGCCTCTTTCCCGGCAGCAGACACAACGAAATAGAGCGCCTGCTGCCGGTGATTATCGGCGCTGCCACACGACTGAAGGAACAGTTTCCCGACATTCAATTTATTCTACCGCTGGCATCTACGCTGAGCAGTAACGATATTGTGCCACAACTGACGGCCGCCGGTCTTGACGTCACCACCACCCGTGACCGGATTCATGACATGATCCGTGCCTGTGATGCCGTTATTTCCGTTTCCGGCACGGTTACCCTTGAAATAGCCCTGGTGGGGACACCGATGGTGATCATCTATAAACTCTCGCCGCTTACCTATCAGATCGCCAAACGGCTGATAAAAGTTCCTAATATCGGACTGTGCAATATTGTGGCAGGCGAAACGATGGTGCGGGAGTTGATACAGGACGAGGCTAACCCGGAGATGATTAGTGCGGAGATAGCGGCATTACTCACGGATCAGACCTACCATGCTTCAATCGTCGCCAAACTTGCCCACGTGCGTTCAAAGCTCGGTAGTGGCGGGGCTTCAGCACGCGTTGCCGCGCTCGCTCTTGAGTTGAGCACACAACGGGATGCGGCATTAACAACTCCACACCCCGGATTATAACGATGAATAAAACCATCTGGGCCATTCAAGCTGTTGTTTTTTATCTATTTACTCTACTCGTAGCCGCCCTCCCCCGTTGTCAATCCGGCCGTATCGGCAAAAACATCGGTACCTTTTTGTTCAATATTCTTCATTCACGCAGGGCTATTGCGATCGACAATATCAGCCAGGCACTCCCGTTCATGAAACGCCACCCCTTGTGGACGGGCGAATTTGAAACAGCACGGGACATTGCCCTGGCAACATTTATCAACCTGGGGATTTCAATTATTGAAGTATGCCGACTCTACCACGGTAAAGGCGACATACTGATCGACTCGATTGACGTGACAGGTGGCGAGAACCTCCGTTCAGCTCGTGAAAAGCATAAAGGGCTTATTTTTGTTGGCGGACATTGCGGCAATTGGGAGCTCATGTCACTATCCTTCAAAAAACTTTTCGATGAAAATGTCTGGGCCATTGTCCGGCAGCAGAACAACCCCTTCTTGAATACCATAGTCGATAAAATGCGTATGAGTTACGGCAATAAGGTCATTTACAATAAAGCCGCCCTGCGACCCATTCTCGGCGTCATCAAGAAAGATGGCGCCATTGGTATGCTGGCTGACCAGGCGGTATTTGAGGACAATGGGGCCTCGATTGATTTTCTTGGCAGGAAAGCCTGGGCGAACAAGGCACCGGCAATAATCGCCCACAAAACAGGAGTACCACTCGTTCCGGTATTCATCCACCGTGCAGGAGACCATCACGTACTCACGATTCATCCTGAGTATACCCTGTGTGGTGACCGTTCCGATGAGGGAGTAAGGCAGGATATTCAGGCACTGGCACGTTACCTTGAAGATTTTGTCTGTGCCCACCCGGCAGACTGGTACTGGGTACATCGCCGTTGGAAACGGGCAGGAGAAGCTATATGAGCACCAAAATCCGTGACTTTGTCATTCCGATAACCATCCTCGTGCTGGCGACAATCATTATTGGCGCAACCGGGGCGGACCTGCTCGTATCTGCTCCTTTCTGCATTAATGGAAAATGGCCCATTGGTGATCAGCAACCATGGCACCTTCTCTATCTGCTGGATCGTGGCCCCTCTTTTTTCGTCGGCTTAAGTGGTCTGGGCGCCGTTCTGCTCGGTTTTATATATCAGAAGAGACGACACTTGATCAGGCCAGGTCTTTTCCTTGTCATTCTGCTGGTATTGGGACCAGGACTGATAGTCAATTCCGTTTTCAAGGACTATTGGGGACGGCCACGACCACGGGAAATCGTTCAATTCGGTGGTGCAAAAGTTTTTTTACATCCCTGGCAAAAAGGAGTGGCACATATGGGGCGATCATTCCCATCCGGCCACTCTTCAGCGGCATTCTATCTGTCGGCCCCTTTCTTCATATTCAGACGCCGGAAGCCGCGGACAGCTGCACTCTGGATGGCAGGCGGTCTCGTCTTTGGCGTACTGATGAGTGTTGCCCGTATTACTCAGGGCGGACACTTTTTAAGCGATAATCTCTGGGCGTGGGGCATGGTCCATTTAACGGCAGTGACTTTATATTATCTGATGCGACTCGACCGGGACGATGCACCATCAGCGGTAGTATAGTCAATTCATGTTCTTTTTCGTCTACAACATACTTACCTTCTTACTGCTGATACCGGTCGCACTTTTCAACATCTACCGTTCCATAAAGCGTGGCTGGCCACTCGCCATGGCAGAGCGTTTCGGCATTGTTCGTAAAAGCGACCTGGCTAAGATCGCCGGTCGTCCAGCAATCTGGCTTCATGCCGTTTCTGTCGGTGAAGTAATTGCCGCCAGACCTCTTCTGAAAGCACTTCGCAGCGGCTATCCGAACCATGCGATTGTCGTATCTAATACGACAGAAACCGGCAAAGCAACTGCCACCGGATTTGCAGAAGTTGATCTTTGCCTCTACTTTCCTTTTGATTTCCTATTTTCAGTCCGCAGCATTCTTCATGCAGTCAAACCGCGCGTTATCATCATTATGGAAACCGAGATCTGGCCAAACTTTTGCCGTGAAGCAGCGCATAGACACATTCCGCTTCTGCTGGCCAATGGCCGTATCTCGGATCGTTCATTCAAACGGTACCTTTCGTTTAGCTGGTTTTTCCGCCCCCCCCTTCGCTGTTTTTCATCGGTCTGCATGCAGTCTGAGGTTGGTAGTCAGCGCATTATCGCCATTGGAGCAAGGCCTGAAACAGTCCGGGTCACCGGAAATCTTAAAAATGATATCCCCTCCCATCAGGTGAGTGAAAGTGAACGGGGGCAATTACGTACACGCTACTCCATCCCTGAGGATTGTTGTGTTGTAACTGCCGGCAGCACCCGCGAAGGCGAAGATCAGTACCTTATTTCTACGTTTAAGGAGCTGTCCGCACAGATACGCAATCTGTTTCTTGTCCTCGTGCCCCGGCATCCGGAGCGAACGGCAGAAATAGCTGCACTGCTTGAAACAGCGGGGGTGCGCTACCAGAAGCGTACAACTCTGACTGCTGAGAGTTCCCTGCAAAGTGGAGGAGTACTGCTGGTTGATACCGTCGGGGAAATGATGAACCTGTACGCGCTCGCTGATGTCGCTTTTGTCGGTGGGAGCATGGTGCCAATTGGTGGTCATAACCTTCTGGAACCGGCGTCAGTTGGTGTACCGTGCATTTTCGGCACGCACATGGCTAATTTCCGGGAAATAGAGGCGCTGGTTCTGCAGTACGGTGCCGGTATCCAGATTCATTCGCCGGAAGAGTTGACAGATTCCTGTCGGGCTTTAATAACAAGTGCAGAATTGCGCAGGATTTTGGGGCAGAACGGCTTGAAGATGATGCGGGATAACGGTGGGGCAACAGAACGCCACATGGAAAGTATAGCCCGATACCTATGAGCATATCATATCACACATATTGGCGAGAACTTGCCTCCGGCGCTCGCACCGGTGTGACTGACAAACTTGTACTGTTGTCCCTTACGCCGTTTGCATGGGTATATTCGCTGACGCTGACATTGCGGGCGCTGCTGTACAAAATTGGCGTGTTCAAGACGTACCATCTCACGCGGCCAGTGGTTTCGATCGGCAACGTATCCGTAGGTGGAACGGGTAAGACACCTATAACTGCCTACATTGCACGTTTCTTACTGGATCGGGGGTACAAGGTAGCGGTACTTTCACGTGGCTATGGGGGAGCGCTGGAAGGACAAACCTGTGTTGTCAGCGATGGTATCACAATTATGCTGGGAGCCAGGGAGTGCGGAGACGAACCTTATTTACTGGCATCGACGGTGCGCGGACTGATGGTTGTCATAGGTTCGGATCGCTATGCCGCCGGTCAATTAGCACTGCAACAGCTTTCCCCCGATATTTTCCTGCTGGATGATGGTTTTCAGCATCTGCGACTGCATCGTGACTTGAATATCCTGTTGATGGACTATGAAAGACCTTTCGGTAACACCCTTACACTTCCGGCGGGGATTTTACGTGAGCCGGCCACTGCAATAGGCAGAGCGGACCTCGTTGTTTTTACACGCGCACCTCAAGGGGCAACAGTAACAACTGATACGGGCGGAATTCCGGCCTGCGTGGCCCGGCACACTCTCTTAGATCTGCTGCCACTGGACGGCGGCTCCCCCCTACCCTTTTCAGCCTGCCGTGAGCGCACTGTGCTGGCCTTTGCCGGTATTGCCGATCCCGGTTCGTTCTTTGAGGGACTGCGCGAACAGGGACTCAACCTGATTCAAAGCATTAACTTCCCGGATCATGTATCTTATAACAAGGAGCAATGCGATGTAATTGCGGCGTCAATGAGAACAAGCGGCGCGAACTGGCTTATTAC
>CAIRND010000264.1 GCA_903879825.1 uncultured Geobacteraceae bacterium | reverse complement strand
CCATACCGCTCTCGAAAAATCAGACATCTCGCTTACACTTGCCAAGAGCGAATATCTACCAACGGTGGGAGCGTTTGCCTCGTATCAGCTGAACGCAAAAGATGCCCCGTTTATGGCCGATAATGATGCCTGGACAGCAGGCGTCTCGCTCAAATGGAACCTGTTTGACGGTTTCCGCCGGGGCAGTGAACGGAACCGCGCACTCTCAGGCCAATCCGCAGCCCGTGAGATGCTGGCGTCAACAACAAAGGATATAAAATATCAGCTGCGCGAAAGCCATATTCGGCGGGAAGAAGCGGGGGCACGTCTCAACGTGACCCGGCACGCGCTGCAAGATGCCGAGGAAACAGTCAGGCTGCTTACAAAACGCTATGAAAATTCGCTGGCTACGATGGTTGAGCTGCTTGATGCCCAGACGGCGCTTAACCAGATCAGGGCAAATTTAGTGGAAACTGCGGCTGATTATGACCTGGCAGGTGGTCGGGTATATTATATGACGGGAACATTTGTGAAGGAGATGTTGAAATGAGGAATTATCTGCTGTGTGGGACACTACTACTGGCGGCTGCTTTTTCTGCTGCCGGATGCTCTAAAAAACATGATGCAGAAATAGCGAAAACAGCACCGGTGACGGTTGTTAAAGGCGTGACGTTGGAGACGGTCAAAAATGTTGCCGTGCCTGACCTGCTTGATGTGGTTGGCAGTGTTCGTGCCCGAACCAGTGCGGTTGTCTCGACTCGTATTCCGGGGAGTATCAGTGTGCTTCGCGTACGGGAAGGTGACCGGGTTAAAAAGGGGCAACTGCTGCTGCAGTTGGACGCACAGGAAAATCAGGCCACAGCAGCGGTGGCTACGGCAGCTATTGATGAGGCCCGCCGCGGACTGGATGAAGCGCTGTCCCGGAAAAAACTGGCTGACTCAACCTATGACCGGTACAGCAATCTTTTAAAAGAACAGGCGATCAGTCGTCAGGAATTTGATGTCAGGCAGACCGAAAAAGATATGGCAGCACAGGGTGCAGCACGCGCTGAATCACGGCTTAAACAAGCTCAGGAAGGTGCAAAAGCCGCCACAACTGTCTCTGACTACACGCGAATCATTGCTCCGATATCGGGGGTTATTGCCAGCAAACAGGCGGACCTCGGTGCGACGGTTTTTCCTGGTCAACCGCTGATGACCATAGAAGATGACAGCAGCTATCAATTGGAGTTGGCCCTGCCCGAAAGCGTTGCAACCAAAGTGAAGCCTGGTTCAGCGCTGCAGATAACGCTTGATGCCTTGGGAAGTACCTTTGCCGCAAAAATTGCCGAGATTGTTCCGACTGCTGACCCCGGCAGCCGAACTTTTGTGGCCAAGATAGCATTGAGCCAGAAGGGGCTGAAATCCGGTATGTTCGGGAGGGGAGCGGTAAATCTCGGTACTTCGGCACGCGGCATCACCGTACCCAAAAAGGCTGTTGTTGAACGTGGAGCGTTGACGGTGATTTGGACAGTGGATGCGAACAGCATTGCCCATATGAGAATCGTGAAGGTTGGTCGTCAGACAGGAGACCGTTTTGAAATTGTTTCCGGATTGTCGGAAGGGGATCGTGTCGTCATCAGCGGAGTCGAGAAGGTGACTGAGAGTTGCAGAATAGAATAAATATCGAAAATCCTGCAAATCTCACCACAGAGTCACAGAGATCACAGAGGAAAGTTTTTTATCTAACATATTATAGTTGTTGCAATAATACCTGGCTTTCACCTTGTGGGTGAAACCAGTTTTTTCAAAAAACGTAATATTATCTCCGTGTTCTCTGTGACTCTGTGGTTGAACTACCGTTTTTGATTATTTGACTTTCTCGCTGAGGAGCCCTGCTTCTGGCCGTGTCTCCGTGGTAAAAGGTATAAAGGTCTCCTCTATGAATAAACTTGGTTTTGCCGGAAAAATTGCCCGTACTTTTATTAATTCCAAGCTGACCCCGCTGATTGTCGGTGCGTCACTTCTCCTCGGTGTCTT
>CAIRND010000263.1 GCA_903879825.1 uncultured Geobacteraceae bacterium | reverse complement strand
GCTGGTTGCAAATGATCTTTTGCCATTATGACATTTACCGCAAAATTTACCCGCATGTATGTCAGCCATATGCATCTGGGTCGAACCTTTTATCATCTTAAATATTTTTGAATGGCATTCAAGGCACGGAACTTTTGCATCAAAATGTTTTTTGCCATCGAAGACAACTTTGCCCATTGGAGTGTCCCACGTTACCGTCTTCCCTGGCTGAATTGCGAAAGCAGTGCCCGCAATACACAGGCTCGAGACGACTAAAATCCCCACTTTTAAATAGTTCATGTTACGGCTCCTTTTTTATTTCTTCTAGATTCTGTAGCAACGGAGGACAAATTTCCACTATTCATATACCCTACATCACTCTATTTCAACAGTAAATCAACCGATGTCAGTGATCTGCTTTAAACCCGATATACTGGCCTTCACGCATAATATTTCCAGACCATTCCCGCGCCAATATCAGCTTTAGCAAAACCATATTCTAAATTCGTTTTTATATTGACAAATTGCATAGACTTTCATATCACTAGGCTCCATACGAAGCGTCATGTTTAGCAGAAACGTTCAATTCCAGATACTCCCGGTTCTTTTTGTTAATGCTATTAGATTACTGTGAGGTTGCGATGAAAATGCTGAGTATTGCTCGTTCCAAACTGATTTTATTCACACTGGTATCAGTTGCTTATCTTTCCTCTGGATCAGCGCATGCCGCCAAAGTAAAAGAATTTGATCGTTCGGGGAAGCTAATAGTTACCGAGAAGTCTGCTGCTGAACTGCAACCCGCCTATGACATCAAGAATCGTCCGAAGGAAAAAATATTTGAAGTGCCCCGCCCCCCTTTCTCTGAGGGAGTATTCCCTTGCAGCCAGTGCCACAGCTATTTCAAACCAAACCCACAACGCAGAACTTTGACCGAACACCACACTGAAATCGTCCTTCATCATGCCGAAGGACAGCGCTGGTGTACGGACTGCCATAACTTGATCAACCGCGATAAACTGCGTCTCGTCTCCGGGGATCTGATCGATTTCACCGAGTCATACCGACTATGTGGTCAGTGTCATGGCGACAAATACCGCGACTGGAAGGTGGGAGTTCACGGCAAGCGTACCGGTTACTGGAACGGTGACAAGCAGTACTTGCTCTGTGTCCATTGCCACAATCCTCATGATCCGAAGTTCAAAGCTCTCAAACCACTTCCTCCACCGGTACGTCCCGACGCCGCACGCCACTGATCATGAAAACTTATCTTAGTCAGGGAGCTGATCCATGTCAGAAATAAAAAAGAATTCTTATGACCAGCATAGGTCGCGTCGCAAGTTTTTAAAGGGAATCGCAGCAGGAATAGGTTTAATTGCCCTGCCCGGTTGTGATGCGTCTCCCACCATATGGGAGGAGTTTTTCCAGAAGCATTTCAAGGAACTTTCCAAGGATGAACTTAAAGACATCCTGGCGCGCCTTGAAAAGAAATACAGCACACAGTTTTCCACACAAGTCACAGTAAAGGCCACGCCTCCTATCGAGGGTGTTCGTTATGGGTACGCGCTTGATCTCTCTCGCTGTATCGGCTGCCGGCGTTGCGTCTACGCCTGCGTTAAAGAGAACAATCAGTCACGCAATCCCCAGATCCACTGGATTCGCGTCATGCAGCTTGATAAGGAAAAAGGCGTCGATCTGTCGCGGGCCGAGCACTACTATAACCCTGAAAAAGTACCCGAAAAAGGGCATTTCTATATGCCGGTTCAGTGCCAGCAGTGTGAGAATCCCCCCTGCACCAAAGTCTGCCCTGTTCAGGCGACCTGGAAGGAGAACGACGGGATAGTCGTTGTTGATTACAACTGGTGCATCGGCTGTCGCTACTGTATGGCGGCCTGTCCTTATGGCGCCCGCCATTTCAACTGGGGTAAGCCGGATCTTCCTGCAGCAGAACTGAACCCGGCTACCCATTATCTTGGCAACCGACCTCGCCCCAAAGGCGTTGTGGAAAAATGCACTTTTTGCGTCCAGCGTACGCGTGAACAGCCCGGTCGCTATCCGGCCTGCGAGGAAATCTGTCCGGTCGGCGCCCGCAAGTTCGGCAACCTGCTTGATCCGGAGAGTGAAATCCGCTATCTAATCGAGAATAAACGTGTTTTCATACTAAAAGAAGAACTCAACACTCAACCAAAATTCTTCTACTTCTACGCGACTTAACGTTCTGGCAGAGCCACAACATCTGCAGGGAGTTACAATAATGAAAAATATCTGGAACTTTTTCGCAGGCACACTGGTGCTGATATCCAAGGGAAGCAAGGCGTATTACAGCTGGGTTTTTTTCCT
>CAIRND010000262.1 GCA_903879825.1 uncultured Geobacteraceae bacterium | reverse complement strand
GGTATCGGTACAATATCATCTCCTTGTGCCAATACCCACGCCAGAGCCAACTGACCCGCGGTGACGCCTTTTTGCTCAGCCAGTGCGGTGATCCGCTCAACCAGTGCCAGATTTTTGGTAAAGTTATCACCCTGAAACCGGGGAGAATTTCGGCGGTAGTCATCACTCGATAAATCGTCCAGACTTTTCAGTTGCCCGGTCAAAAATCCTCGCCCCAAGGGACTGTAGGCGACAAGACCAATGCCCAACTCCCGCAGAGTCGGCAACACATCGTCTTCAGGATCGCGCGACCAAAGGGAATATTCACTCTGCAGCGCGGTAAGAGGGTGCTCGGCGTGGGCACGGGCAATTGTCTGGGCACCCGCTTCGGACAGGCCGATGAAGCGTACCTTGCCGGCCGTGACCAGATCAGCCATAGCCCCGACAGTCTCCTCTATCGGCACATCGGCATCCACCCGGTGCTGATAATAAAGATCGATATGACTCATTCCCAGGCGTTTCAGAGATGCTTCACACGCCGAGCGGACATATTCCGGCCTGCCGCAGATGCCTCGATAGGCGGGGTCACCTGAACGAATAATGCCGAACTTTGTAGCCAGGATCACCTGATTCCGCTTCCCCTTAACCGCTTTACCGATAAGTTCCTCATTGGTAAACGGCCCGTAGGCATCTGAAGTGTCCAGAAAATTAATTCCCAGCTCCAGGGCACGCTGAATGGTGTCAATAGCTTCCTGCTCGTTACGATCCCCATAAAAATCCGACATCCCCATGCAACCTAAACCTTGGGTCGATACCGTTAATCCCTGCCTGCCGAGCTTTCGTGTATTCATGTATCATCTCCATCTATTCAGGCGGTAATCAAAAAGAACTCCTACCAACGGAAGCAGTCGTCAATGAATGAAATTCATGTAAATTTTTGATTCTCTCTCAGGTTCTGCAACCGAACCTTTGCCATTTTCGACCAACTTCATCAGCCACGCCATGTTTTTGCCCAGTACCCGCATAATCTGGACACCTTCTTCATCCTGGATGACCTCTCCCGCTCGCGCACCATGAATG
Source organism: uncultured Geobacteraceae bacterium (assembly GCA_903879825.1). Classification (GTDB taxonomy): domain Bacteria; phylum Desulfobacterota; class Desulfuromonadia; order Geobacterales; family Pseudopelobacteraceae; genus JACRCG01. The sequence goes on along the minus strand of CAIRND010000262.1, from coordinate 9,924 downwards.
ACATTCCAATAATTTGATGTTGGAATTAACATCTCGGAGTAGTTTATAAAGTTATTTAACTGGCCAAAGGTAGGCAGTCCACCGGACCGTCTCACCGCAACGACCGCAGCGCCAACCTTGTGTCGCAGCAGACCGTTGTTAACGCTGGCAACATAAAAGGCCCGATCCATAAATGACTTCATCGTACCAGCCATGGCGGCATAATGAACAGGGGAACCAAATAATATACCATCGGCCTGTTTCATCTTTTGAATCCACTCATTGACCTCATCACCGCTCTGAGCACACTGCTCATTTTTGTTTTTCACACACTGGCCACAGGCGCTACAGCCTCGGATCGTTTTATTGCCGACATGGACTATTTCGGTTTCGATATTCTCTTTTTCAAGTTCCGCAATAACCATGTTAAGGGCATGCCAGGTATTACCTTCCTTATTGGGACTGCCGTTAAACGCCAAAACTTTCATATGATCCTCCTAAGTTGGGTTATGTATGCGCGCGCATGCTGGATACTCGGTAATGAAAATGATCAAAACCGCCAACAGCAATAACGTGATCCTTGTCAGCGTTGTCCGGTTTGGTTATTGCTTCTAGTCCCCCTCCTTCCTTTTCAAGGAGGGGTTATGGGTGGTTGTTTTTGATTTTCATCAGTTCTAAGGATAAAAAAGAATCTAAACCTACAACCGACCACCCCCAGCCCCTCCTTGAAAACAGGAGGGGGGTTAAAACCTTCTTTCAGCATGCTGATTAAGCTTTATTTTAGAGTTTGCAAAAACCAAACCGGACAACGCTGGATCCTTGTCATGATCATTCTCCATCCAATCAATTACTATTGGGTATCTTGTCAATGTTTTACCACGTTAAAACAATTGTAGCCGCATCAAAAGATGCGGCTACAATAACTAATTACAAAAAAAATTTACCTCAACGTAACATAATGTTTTTTGGTGCCGAATCCGGCAGGCGACATAATAGTCACGTCACTGATTATATGCGTTATTTTCAATTCTATATTTCCAGCATGCCACCTAAAACGTATGAGTTCCATTCAAATCTCCATACCTCAATACTCTTGGATTTTGCTATATATATGCTGGTCAAGCAAAGACAACATATAATTAAAAAGCCACTATTTCTAGTGACTTAAATACTACATCGGATGGAATAACACAATAATTTGGTGCAGAAGTCTCGCTCAGGAAAATGAATAACTACTATTCATGATGAGGGAACTGAGCATGGATACCCTTGAACCACTCATTGTTAAATCGCTGCTATCATATTTCGTTCAGAAAATTACCGGCAATAAAGCTGGCTCTAATACTACAACTTTTCAGCTTGGATAAGGTGAAATCAGCTTTTGATAGAAAGGCAGACATTCGGGAGGTCCCCCCCCCCTCAACAAAATGACCATTGCTTGTATTATGGTACAGAGCAATCAAAGTACCTAAAAAGACTTGGACAAACTAAAGTTTACCAGCAGATCGCGCCTGTTGGTCGCGCCCGGCAGATCATATATGGTAAGGAAAGGAATAATGATTGCGGCAGTTACTCTCGCACCTTCTGCAAACCGGTAGGACACTTCCGGAATAAGGTCAAGAGTCGTCAAACCATTCTTCTGATATTCAGAGTTTATTCGAGAATTGAACGCATGTAAACCGGCGGCTTTGATAGCGACACGGAGATTTTTTGCAGCAAGCTCCCGTTCGGTCGCGACCATATACGAAATCGTCGGTCCGTACTCGACTTTGCTGCCAAGGATGGTAAGGCCAGTCGGGGGAGGTATCGTAATCCCGGCCATTAGTGCGGTGCGATAGTCGCCACACATGAAGATTGATTTGTGGGTAAAAGAAAAATCATAGCCACCCGTGCCGAGCCCTTTTTCCGGATCACCAGAGGGAAGTTTTGCCGATAAGATGTAATATGATTCAAACCGATTTTCCCCTTCAACCCGATATTTAAGGCTGAGTACAATATCAGCCAATCCTGTTTCACTGCGGCTCCCTGTGGAATATGACGTAAGCGTTGTCGTTGCAAAAGGGAGATCCAGCTGAGCCTGAAGCTCACGATCAAACGCGACCATTACCGGCACATTGTAGACCTGATTCCCCCCCCCTGCCCAGGTGTCAATTCCGACCCGTACCAGATAAGGAGTACCATCAGCATGAAGAAGCAAAGCCGGATTATCATTCTCTGTGCTCGACTGGACAGATCTGAATGTCAGAGGAGAGGCTTTTACATCGGCCCTGGCGGGCGACACGACCTCGCTGGTGACCGATGCAGCATACAGGTCATGTGTTAGCGCGACACAGAAACTGAGACTTAAGAAAATCAGGGCCAGGAAACGGAGTAGGGTCTTCATCAGAATATCTCCCGGATCAGACAGTAGCTGTAGTCGCTCACAAAAAGATGTGCCCCGTCGCTGGCAATCCCCATCGGCTGTGAAAATGTTGCACTGGCACCATCGCCATCGGCACGTCCGGCTGATCCGGAACCGGCAACTTTCATGACGCTTCCGGTTAATATTTCTATTGTACGGATCGTGTTGTTCTTTGAATCTGCGACATAAAGATTCGTACCGTCGGTGGTTATTCCTACGGGAGTATTAAAACCGGCTGCGCTGCCAATGCCGTCTGCAGAGCCGGCAATCGTTGAACCGGCAATGGTGGTTACCGTAGTTGTGGAAATGTTGATTTTACGAATGTTATGGTTAGCCGAGTCGGTAAGATACAGAGAGGTGCCGTCAGTGGCCAACCCCTCCGGGGTATTGAAGGTGGCCGCTATTCCGTTACCATCAACTGACCCGGAAGTTGCGGAACCGGCCAGGGTCGTGACGACTTTAGTGGCGATAACAATTTTTCTGATGGTTCTGTTGCCGGAATCAGCGACAAAAACATTGGTGCCATCAGTCGTTATGCCGCGGGGATTTTTGAAGCCTGCTGCCGCTCCGGTGCCATTGCTGCTGCCGGAGGTGGCAGATCCTGCCAGCGTGGTAACAACCCCGCTGGTGATATCAATGCGGCGAATGGCGTGATTGCCATAATCGGAGACATAGAGACTCGTACCATCAGTGGTAATGCCGTACGGGTAATAGAACCGCGCTGCTGCCCCGGTACCGTCGGCCGTGCCGGGGGCCGCTGCACCCGCCAGAGTAGAAACCGCTCCGGTGGCGATAACTATTTTCCTGATGGAGTTATTAAAAGTGTCCGCGACAAATAGATGTGTCCCGTCAGTGGTAATACCGATCGGATTGCTAAAGGAAGCGGCAGTGCCGATGCCGTCAACGGTTCCCGCTTTACCGGTGCCGACCATTGTTCCTACGCTGTAACTCATGGATAACGGCACCCCCTGGAAAGCTCCTCCGATGAGAGTATCGCCGGCAGGAGTGGCCTTGATGGTGGCCGAAAGTTCGGGAGAGGCTTCAGAATCACCGGTCGAATTATACGCGGTCACCTGATAGTAATATGTTGTGCCGGGTAGACATCATCAAGCGGGCGGCTCCGCCATAGTGTCACCTCTTCGCTGATCGCATTGGTAACTTGGGAGATCAGCCCAGGCGAAACTTCAACCCCGTAAATTTCCTCCAGATGACTCTGGATGTCACGGGTGGTCATCCCAAGAGAATACATTGAGATGATCTTGTTATCGAACCCGGTAAATCGACTCTCCCCTTTGGGAATTATCATTGGTTCAAACGTTGAATTCCGGTCGCGGGGAACTGAAACATCGAGATTACCAAATTCCCCGGAAATAGTTTTTTTGTAACCACCGTTTCGGGAGTTGCCGCTGTTATTACCGGTCAATGCGTGTTTTTCATAGCCAAGATGTTCAGTCATCTCAGTCTGCATTGCACGTTCTAAAAGCCTCTTGGTCAGTTGTTTAAGCAGCCCGTTTTCACCAATAAGATCTTCGGGCTTTTTGTAGTCTTTCATCAAAATATCGAGCAGTTCGTCGGTCGTGGCCATCGGTCCCTCCTGGGGTTTGAGATATCAACCGATTTTGGCCATTTACACAATCTATTTTATATCCCCGAAGAGGGGGCCAACCAATAGGTTATAAGAAGAAACAAGCCGCCGCCGTCAGCAATCCTATAATCAATATCTTTCGGCTTAGCCTTGCTTACCTGAATGTCAGATAACGGTACGATCCTTTTCGGCATGGCGCTTTTCTCCTTTTTGGCGGTATCCACTTTTGCGGTATGGCAGTATACCGTCTCATATACCGTCAAAACCCATGGATTGTACCGTATAAAACCGGACGACATAAGACAATAGGCAATAAAAAACCCCCTTTTTCAAGGGGGTTAGTACTTATCTGCTTCATATTGGACTATTTTTTTTGGTGCCGAAGCCGGCATCGAACCGGCACAACGTTTCCGTCGAGGGATTTTAATTCTTTTAGAAACAACAAACGGCATACAGTCACAATAAAACACAATAGAAAGATCAATTACTTATTAAATGTGGTTTGTTGACAATTATTGCATTATGTTGAGCTTGTTGCACCAAAACTGCACCAATTCCAAAATAGGCTTTATGCAGCCCTCTTTTCAAGTTCACCTTTTGCTATACCTTCATGCCTGCCGAGACCTTCTGCAATAAGCGCAAGCACAAGCGTATTGATACTTACACCCTCAGCCCTCGCCCTTGTCTGTAGCGAAGCATGAAGCGAACGCGGAAGGCGCTGCACGAATTTTACCGGTTTGCCTTCCTCATCGTAATGTGTCGGCACTGGTATCTGCCTTCCCATGTCAACTTGTGCCGCTATCCAACTATTAAAAGCGTCCTTGCCGTTCACAAGAGCCTCTTCTAAAGTTTCGCCGTCAGACATGCAGCCAGGAAGGTCAGGAAACGTAATCATGTAGCCGCCCCCGTCATCCTCCAAAAGTGGCGCTATGATATGGCCGTAAGACTCAAAAGGATACGGCGGTGTAACGAGTTTGATTGTCTTGACGCTCATGTTATTTCTCCTTGATCGAGTCAATCATCAATATGAACCGCTTGACATAAATCGGTTTAACAGGACGGTGAACCGGAACGCAAAGGCTCTCAGTAATACCAGTTGCAGAAAAAACATGGTGACTTCCGCCGTTATTGCGTACCTCAATTTTGATTTCAGGGCATAAAAAAATAGGCACCCTGGTAGAAGTGCCTATCCCTAAATAGCTAAAATTACTATTTATTTATTGGTGCCCGAAGCCGGAATCGAACCGGCACAACGTTTCCGTCGAGGGATTTTAAGTCCCTTGCGTCTACCAGTTCCGCCATTCGGGCACAACCGTTAACTGACATTACATCAGCAATTTACTCTTTCTTTCAGCTCTTTGCCTGTTTTAAAGAACGGGGTCTTTTTTGATGGTATCCGAACAACTTCACCACTTTTTGGATTACGCGCTTCACGGCCAAGACGTTCGCGAATAGTAAAACTTCCAAAACCGCGGATTTCTACTTTGTCACCGGATTTAAGGGCCTCTTCAATTGAATCAAAAACTGTATTAACGACAATTTCTGAAACTCTGATGTTCAACATTCCGTGCGATTGAACAACTTTTTCAATGAGTTCACTTTTGGTCATACATCCCTCTGGCTTGTAATGGAATTAGTTAGTTCTGTTGTTTAAGCTCTGTTTCAACAAATCACCAAAAGTTGACGTTGCCTCTCCCTGTGAGCCCATGTACTGCTCAAATTCGGCCTTTTCAACTGCAACATGCATCGACTTTATGGAGAGTGATATTCTACGTTCTTTGGGATCGCAACTTAATACAACAGCTTCCAGAGAGTCACCGATAGCAGCAAATTCCTTAGCTGAGGCAACTTTTTCACGTGACAATTCTGACACATGAATCAAACCCTCTATACCCTCTTCGAGTTCAACAAAAATGCCGAAATCTGTTAACGAGGTAACTTTACCGGTTACCAGTGCGCCGGTACGATATTTACCCGGTGCGAGGCTCCATGGATCCGGCTCAAGCTGCTTGATTCCAAGTGACAGACGCTCATTTTCAACATCAACTTTCAGAACAACTGCCTGAACCAGACTGCCTTTTTCGTACACATCGCCCGGATGCTTGATACGCTTTGTCCAAGACATATCCGAAACGTGAACCAGACCATCGATACCATCTTCGATACCGATAAACATGCCGAAGTCGGTCATATTCTTAATCTGTCCTTCGATTCTGGTACCTGCAGGATATTTTTCTGCAATTGTAGTCCAGGGATTTTCTGAAACCTGCTTGAGTCCCAGCGAAATTTTGCGGTTGCCCATATCGATGCCGAGGATAATAGTTTCAACCTCATCACCAATAGTGAGAACATCTGCCGCACGGCGTACGCGCTTGGTCCAAGACATTTCTGAAACGTGAATCAATCCTTCAATACCTGATTCCAATTCAACAAATGCACCGTATTCCATCAAGCTGACAACTTTGCCGTGAACGCGATTGCCGATTGGGAATTTTGCGGGTACATCAAGCCATGGATCGGTAAGGGTCTGTTTGATGCCGAGCGAAATTTTGCCTTTCGCACGATCAAACTTAAGAACTTTAGCGGTAATCTGCTGACCCGGCTTAAGAACATCAGTCGGTTTACCAACTCTGCCCCAGGAAAGATCGGATACATGTAGTAAGCCATCGACACCGCCTAAATCAACAAAGGCGCCATAGTCGGTAACATTTTTGATTGTACCTTCGACAATCTGACCCTCTTCGAGCTTCTCAAGTGTGACGTCACGTACGGCAGTACGCTCATCCTCAAGAACAGCACGGCGGGACAGAACAATATTATCACGACGCTGGTTAATTTTAATTACCTTGAAACGAGCTTTGAGCCCTATATAGCTATCAGAATCGGATGAAGGGCGAATATCGACCTGTGAAGAGGGAAGAAACGCTTGTACACCACCGATGTCAACGGTAAAACCGCCATTGACCTTACCAGTAATAGTGCCATCAATAATGCCGCCTTCCTGACAGGCATCACCGATCTTATCCCAGGCTGAAAGATAGTCTGCTTTCTTTTTGGAAAGGACATATCCTTTTTTCCCTTCCTGACGAGTCATCAGGACACGGATTTTGTCGCCTCTCTTCACCGTCATTTCGCCTTCAGCGTTCATAAATTCGGCAACAGGTACATGTCCTTCGGACTTTAACCCAATGTCAACGAGGACTGTATCCACGTCAACACGCACGACAGTTCCCTCTATTATTTTATCCCGTTCGGGACGATCTTTTAAACTTTCAGTAAAAAGTGCAGCAAATTCACTACTTTGTTGCTCGCCGTCGAGTTCCTCATTCTCTTCTCCGGCAGCGTCGAGCCTTTTAAAATTAACCATTACACCATACCCCCTGGACGTTTATCGTGCTTCTATTTTTATTGAGCTTGGCAATGTAGCAATATGCTCGAAATATTTCAATCGCTTTTATTCAATTCCTCAATTTTGTTCATTACTTCATCAATTATCCACTTCGGCGTGGAAGCGCCAGCGGTTACTCCTACCTGTTCTGCGCCTATAAACCAGTCAGGATTTATCTCTACGGCGGTTTCAATATGATACGTCCGTGGCTGCAGTTCTGTGCATACTTCGAGCAGACGCCTTGTGTTTGCACTGTTAAACCCGCCAACGACCAACATACAGTCAACGTGACCGGCAAGCTCTTTTGCCTCTTCCTGACGAACGGCGGTTGCGTCGCAAATTGTGTTGTAAACGCGGATTTCACCGCCCCTGAGAAGGCATTCACACACAACATTTTTAAGATTTTCGAACGACTGTGTTGTCTGTGCGACCACACCGATTTTTTTCATTTTAGGAAGTTTTTTTACATCATCGTCCGATGCCACAACAAAAACTTTCTCGCCACCGTAGGAAACTATCCCCTGGACTTCTGGATGATCAGCATCGCCGACTACAACAACTCCATATCCAGCTGCCGAAAGACTTTTCACGTGATCCTGTGCTTTTTTAACAAACGGGCAGGTTGCATCCACAATGACAAGTTTTTTCTGCTGCGCTTCGTTTATCTCCCTCAATTCAACACCATGAGAACGGATTATAATAGTTCCTTCGTCAATTCCATCAAGAGAATCAAGGGCACGGATGCCGAGATCAGCAAGTTTGCCAACAACTTGTGGCGAATGAATAATTGGACCAAGCGTATAGGTTGTCCCGTCTTTGCCCGCCGCTTCAAAGGCAAGCTGCGTTGCGCGTTTAACCCCGAAACAAAATCCGGCCTGATTTGCAAGAATAACTTTCATAAAGATGAGCCCGCTGTCCCTATTTTATTACGACACATTTCAACCATTAGGTTCAATACTTCATCAACTGAAAGCAGCGATGAATCTATTAAAACAGCATCGTCAGCCTGCCTGAGCGGTGCGATGTCCCGCTCAGAATCCTGCCGATCCCGCTGAATTACATCTGCTATCGTATCAGCAAGCGTTACCGGTTCACCCTTAGCGGTTAACTCTTCATAGCGTCTTCTGGCGCGTTCTTCCACAGATGCACTCAAATAAAATTTAATTTCAGCATCGGGAAACACCACGGTTCCAATATCGCGTCCTTCGAGCACGACACCACCTCTGCGGCCCATCTGCTGCTGCGCTTTAAATAAGGCTTCCCGTACCGGTTTGAGTGTAGATGTACGTGAAGTCAGCAGTGACATTTCCGCTGTGCGGATCTTATGCGTCACATCCATACCGTTGGCTATTACCGACTGGCAGCCTGACACGACATCAAGTTGTATGTCCATATCACGGCAAAAAACTTCAACCGCGGCAAGATCATCAAGATTGATTTCTGCAGTCATAAGCAAAAATGCAGCAGCCCGATACATGGCACCGGTATCAATCTGGATATAGCCGAGACGTTCTGCCAGCAGGCGGGCAATGGTGCTTTTTCCGGCACCGGAGGGACCGTCTATCGCGACAATAATACCGTTAGTTCGGGAATTCATGGTTATTTCGCCACAACTTTTTCCAATAGCGGGAAAAATGTTGGAAAAGATGTTGCGACACATGCGATATCTGTCACGGTGATAGAACCGGATGCAACCAGGGCAGCAATGGACATAGACATGGCGATGCGATGATCGCCACAACTGTCGACAGTTCCCCCAAGAAGCAGATCTGAACCGGTAATATCCATACCATCCTCGGTTTCAGTTACCGTAATGCCCAGTTTTTTAAGATTCTCTGCCATAGCGGTTATCCGGTCAGTTTCTTTGACCCGCAATTCTTTGGCATCACGAATGGTGGTAACACCTTCAGCACGTGCAGCGGCGATACAGATTGCAGGGAATTCATCAATTGCCCGTGGCACAACGCTGCCAGAAATAGCAATCCCTTTCAAACACGAGGAACGGACCAGAATATCCGCAACCGGCTCACCTGAGACTTCACGCAGATCCAATAGCTGAATATCCCCACCCATAGCCTGCAAAATATCAATGACTCCGGTACGGGAAGGATTAACGCCAACATTTTTTATTAATAATTCAGCGTGCGGTGAAATCAGCGCAGCCACAATAAAAAAGGCGGCAGAGGAGATATCACCCGGCACTGTGACCTCCTGAGCCGTTAATTCAACACCGCCTTGAACCGTCACCCCATGGTCATTTCTGACCAGCGATGCGCCAAAAAGACGAAACATCCGTTCCGAATGATCACGGGACAGACTCGGCTCAGTAACGCTTGTGTCACCGTCTGCATAAAGTCCGGCCAGCATGATTGAAGACTTGATCTGGGCACTTGATACCGGAGATTGATAGGCGATCCCTTTCAAGCCGCCGCCATTAATCGCCAGCGGCGCCAGCGTTCCGCCGTTTCGTCCGGTAATGCGCGCTCCCATAAGGGAAAGCGGTTCCACCACGCGCTTCATGGGGCGTTTCCGCAGGTATTGGTCGCCGGTCACCACCGAAAAAAATGACTG
>CAIRND010000261.1 GCA_903879825.1 uncultured Geobacteraceae bacterium | reverse complement strand
TCGATCCAGGTATAACCGCAGCGAACTTCCCGCGTGCCCCTCTTTCAACTCCCTGCCCATAGCATCAGCCATATCAGAAATGGTAGCAAAAGGAGCAGCGCCCGACTGGGCCGTTTCAGAAGGAGAGCCTGAATTAAACCACCCGGCGGACACAGGGGATGAGATCACAACGTTCACAAACAGCAAAAGCATGAAGGTTTTACAAAGCATATTCATGGGTATCTCGTTTTTTCTATACTGCTGGATTTTTTATAAATCTGTGCACGTTATCGTAGTATCGCGGCATCCGAACTACGTTTACAGCAAATTCGGCCATAACCGTGCGGTGCTGATCCATGTCATTTTCTGAAAGTTCGACGATTGCCAACCGGCTCTACTTTGATGCCGGCAAGACCACAGAGCGGTTGCGGCCATTATTTTTTGCCTGGTACATAGCTTGATCCGCAAGGGCAACAAGTTGGCTGCCATCTGTCAAGACATGATCCTCTGCCGATGCGACTCCAAGGCTGATCGTAACACAACCGAATGTGTCCGATGTGGCATGAGGCAGGGCAAGCGCACGCACGGACTCAGCAATCCGCCCAGCCAGGGCTGTCGCTCCATGACGATCTGTATCGGGAAGTATGACCACAAATTCCTCCCCGCCGTAACGAGCCACAATATCTGTGCCACGTTCAACCACGGCCTTGAGTGTACGGGCAATCTGCCGCAAGCAATCATCACCGGCAAAATGACCATAGTGGTCGTTATAATTTTTGAAATGATCCACATCAATCATGATCAGGGACAATTGCGTGCCTGATCTTGTATGTCGTGAAAATTCAGTTAGTAAGACCGTGTCAAAAAATCTGCGATTGGATAAACCCGTCAGGCTATCCGTCAGCGAATTAAGTTGGGCGAGGTCCCTTTCAGTTTCAAGCTGCTGAATCAAATGCTGAATCTGTTGCTCCGCCTTCTTGCGATTCGTAATATCTCTGACAATCAGGACCATCTGAATAGGATCCCCCTGAAGGTCGCGAATCAAGGCATTATTGACTTCAATGTCAAAGATGGATCTGTCTTTGCGTACGGCTCGATACTCATTAGGACCAATATAATTTTCTTGAATCATCTTCACAATATTGGCGCGAGCCCGCTCATGATCTTCAGGGGCAATAAAGTCCATGACCGACATACCGGGACCCTCACCCGGATCATAGCCGAAAATTCTACTTGCTGCATCTGAGACCATAATGACTTTCCCTGAAAGATCGGCGATGGTAATGTCGTCGGGTGAGGCCATCAGGATGGTTCTATAAATCTCCTCGCTTGTGCGAAGCTCACGAGTTTTAGCAGAAAGTTCTATTGCTGCCAGCTGGCCGATTTCCCGTGCCATAATTCCGATTTCGTTGTGCGGATACACGTATTCGTCACCATCTTGCTCGCCCCCTGCAATCGTGGCCTTGATCTTCTTTCCAAGTTCAACCAACGGACGGGACAAACGTCTGCTCAGCAGAAGACTTTGCACAAGCCCCAGTACGAGGGCGATGACACCGGTCAGGCCGACAAGAGACACTACTTCCACTATGATCGGACGAAGTATTTCTTTCTTTTCGACCCCAGTCACAACCGTCCAACCGGTTGAAGCCATGCGGTTGTAATGGGCAACGTATTCAACTTTACCAACGTGGTATATCAAGTCACCTTCACTTTTTTGTGGGAGGATGCCCTTGGTTTCCGGAAGCGACGTTCCCAGTACAGACTGATCTGGATGCATGATAATTTTTCCAGACCTGTCCATGACAAAGCTTATTTCGGTTATGTATTCATCGTGCTGTGCAATAAGGTGAAGAACCTGATCAATTGAACAGTCAACAGCTACCACACCACCATATCCGCCACCGGGCTGTTTTAGTGCCCTGCCAGTTGAAACGAGCCACTCCTTTGTTTTAATCTCTTGATAGGGCAGACCGATCGACGTGCCGTTTTTGGTTGTCATAGCCGCCCGATACCAGGGCCGGGTGGTCGGGTCATATCCTTCGGGTGGCGTCCAGTCGTTTATCAGCATGAGACCGTTTTCGTAAGCCGAATAAATATAGGTGATATTCTTGTTGGCTTTAGTAATGGACCGGTATCCATTCAAAATGCGCTGGCGAGAATCATTGCCCAGCACCATCGCATCCCTAATTTCCTTATTCTCATCTAGCACCGCGATGGTGTTGATGATTTCGGTAAAATAACCGTCAATAAAAAGAACTATACCGTGATTGGCACGGCTTATAAGGGCTTGCGCCTTGGATATTTCTGAATAATACAGAAGAGCCGAGAGCAAAAAGCCGAAGATCGCCATAACAATCAACGCTAAAAGAGTGCTGCTTCGAAATATTTCTCGTTTAATACTGGATTTATGGGGTGGCGGATTACGGTTGATAAATAGTTCCTTTTTCACGATCGGATTGATGTATTGAACTATTGCGAGTGCACTCCCTTATGATTCGTTACTACCTGTCACCAATAGTTCACTGACGAAACCCCACACTCTGCTCTGGTCATTCAAGTGATGAATTTCCGAGCGCAGTCATTACCGAGTCTTGGCCCGGCGCTTCGGGGGAGTCTGAACGACCGGTTGCGGCGGACAGTACAGTTTGTCATTACATTGGTACTCTTCTGACATCGCGCCCGTAAGCTGGAATGCGGCCCAGTAATAAGGCTGGCTCTTGGCCCCGTTCTTAAGAGCAAGCTGGGCGTTGCGTAGCGCGGAGCGCTTGTCGTTGTTCTTTAGCTGGCTGTAGAAGGTCCTCATCAAAATTCCGGTCGCCTCGTCATCGACCTGCCAGAGGGTTGATACGATTGTGCCGGCGCCGGCATACAGAAAACCGCGCGTGATACCGACCACATCGTCGCCCCTCTCAATTTTGCCCAGAGCGGTTTCGCAGGCTGACAAGGTGATCAGGTCCGCATCCAGACGCATTTCATACAACTCGCCCACCGTCAGCATCCCAGTGCCGTCACCGTCCTTCGCCAGGGCCAGGCCCGATTCAAGAGGCTGCTCCGGCTTGAAGATGCCGTGACTGGCAAAATGGATGTACTTGGCTGATGCTCCATATTTTTTAACTTCAGCCTTGGTTGCCTGCTTCCTGAGAAACACCTTCGATCCCTTGATCATCCCGCCGACCGCAGTGGCCTCCTTTTCCGCATAAGGGAGATCGTAGGTCGGGTCGCCCAGATCAGGATTGCCGAGAACAAGTGCGGAAGTCGTCTTCTTGCTCGCTGCATTTTTCCTCATATACTTCATGACGCTGGCACTGGGCAGCATCCGAATTGCATAGCGATCAAGCAGATAATTCTTCCCGGTGTTGAGGGCAGCAAAGGGCAGGTAGTGCAGCGCGGCGTGCGGGACTATAGTGAGGTTTTTGTTGTGAATGTACGGCTCAAGCGGCTGAAATAATCGTCCATAAAGGGCACTCGCACTCGCCGGAGCACTTGTCGTGACGCGTTGTTGCCGCATAAGATTGCGATTACCTCTTGTCTCTCCGCCCCCCGGGGAGATCCAGTTTCTAAATTCAAGGATATCCTCGTGCAGCCTTTCACCATCCAGTTTCACCGCATGCACGCCCTGCTTGTCGACGACAAACGCGAAAAGCTCCTTGCCACTGCCAAAATACTCGATAAGGGTTTCCCCGGCGGGCAGTAGATTTTGGATTTCCTTTATGCCAGGAACGGAGACGCTGATCAGCGAAGCGGTTTCCGCATCTATGGTAGTCAGCCGATCGCGCACTGAAGCGGGTGCGTCCAGAGCGAGTTTGCCCGATTTCGCAGTACCTGAGTAGATCGCCGCAACAACCGCTGCGGCCTCCCTTTTTTCATCACCCAGCAGCGTGGCGATTGTTGCCACGTTGTCACGCCCCTTGGCTGCGAGCTTTTCCTTGGAGGCCAGCATGTCGATCAGGGCTCGCGCTTTGGCGCGTTCCGCATACTCGAAAGCCTCACCGGGTCGATTTTCCGTAATGAGAGCCGAAACCATGTTTCGATAAACGTCTTGCTTGTCGCCAACAAAACCAATTTTGAAGCTCTCGGTGTTGATGTTCGACCGCTGCCGCTCGATCACATCGATGGTCTGTTTGAAGTAATCGATGGCAGCGGCATTGTCTCCCGCCCGAGCAGCAATCTGGCCCATATCGTTCAGGATCAGCCAGTAGGTTGAAGCGAAGACTTTTGTCAGCGGATTCGACAGTATCAGCTCGTAACCCACTTTCGCTTCGTCCAGTCGCCCCGTTTCGAACAGCGATTTGTACTTGATAAAGGCGAGAGGCAGGTCTATCCCCGACCAATTCCAGGAAATTGCGCTCTTGAACAATTCGCTTGAGAATGACTTTTGCTGGGAGACCTCGGCCGCCTCCTTATAGGCGCCGATAGCCATGTAGATTTTGGCGGCACTCGTGTAGGTGTATTCCCGACGCGGGCCAAAGCGAAATGTTGATGCGAGCGTATCAGCAATTTCCTTTGCGTCTTTCTTGTTCCCCGCAAAAGCATAGGCGAGACCTAATCCCGACTGGATTTCATCAGAAACCCATTTGATGTGGTTGTCGTAGCTCGGGTTTTCCTTGAGGAATCGGTCGGCAATGTGGGCTTGTTCCAGTGCCTTGTCGTACTGGCCCAGATCACCGTAGGCTTCTGATCTCACCATTGCCGGGACAACACTGAAAGCCCCGAGGATACCGATTTCCTGTGCGCCGCTGGCGATCAAAGCTTCTGCGCGATCAAGGCACGTGAAAATCTTTCCGAAGTTTCTTGTATACCTGTAGGCAGTGCACAGAAACCATCGATCGGTAAGATCCAAACTTCGGCTGTCCTGATCCTTTGGCTCAAGCATACTAATGATGTCGCCATAGCGCATGTCGGCCAGAGCAACATAACTGGCCGGCTGTTCAATGCGCCAGCCTCCGCTGGCGCAGCCGGAGAGCAGTGAAACGGCCACAAATATCAGAAGCAGATTCCGCATAGTGAGTTTCCATTTATTGGATAGGAATTTGTTTTTTGGGTGGACGATCAATACACCCAGTGCGGGGTAGAGTCACGCAATTTCAGATAAACTAACAATATTTTAAAAGGAAACGGAGAACCAACCGGGGCGCTCATGGTGTGTGTTTCATAATAGTGTATACTTTTGGCCACCAGTGCGCCATCAGTGGCACACTTTTCACGGAAAGCACCAACTGGATACAGTTAATCTTTTTGCAACTAGCAGCAATTAATGGTATTTTTTATGTCAATTTATTTTGGCATGCTATTAGCAATATAAGTTGCACATTCGTTATTACGAACTCAGTAGGAAAACTATAAAACAAGAAGGAGTACGACAATGGGAAGAATGAGAGAGAATCCACGGTACAATGTTATTTCAATGAGAGTAAGTGATGAAGAACGTGATCATCTGGAAAGCCTGATGAAAACGACTCATAAGAGCATTTCTGATATCATGCGTGAAGCAATGGAGTATTTTTCTGTTCATTACGAGCAGGACGGCCTAAACAGAAAAGCTGCGTAATCTTGCTTTTCCGCTCAAACGCAACGAGGCGAGGAATTAATTTCCCCGCCTCGTTGCGTTTACACCCATTTTCATGAAAGGCAATCAGTTGATCGTAATCTCGAACTGCTCCTGGTGAAAGCCCGGCTTTGCCCGCACGGTGATTCTTTTTTTGAATTTCTTTTCCAGCTCTTCAAGGCCGCGACGCTCTTCATCATAGAGAAGGTCAGCCACCTGCGGATGGACCGTCACCGTCGCTTTGGTACCGCGAATATCAATCATTTCCCTGCGCAGTTCACGGAAGATTTCATGACAGACCGTTATTTTTGACTTGATATAACCACGTCCCTCGCAGTAACTGCACGGCTCGCACATCATACGACTGATATTTTCGCGGACACGTTTTCTGGTCATTTCAACCAGTCCAAGCTCTGAGATTTTCAGAATATTTGTTTTCGACTTATCCGCTTTCAGAGCTTCTTCCAGTGCACCATAAACCTTTTCCCGATTGACCTCTTTTTCCATGTCGATAAAGTCAATAATGATGATCCCGCCAATATTGCGCAGGCGGAGCTGGTAGGCAATCTCCTTGACCGCCTCCAGATTGGTCTTCAGGATGGTATCTTCCAGGTTGTGCTTGCCCACAAACCGGCCGGTATTAACATCAACGGCACTTAAGGCTTCCGTCTGTTCAATAATGATATAGCCGCCCGACTTGAGCCAGACTTTTCTCCCCAGGGCGCGACTGATTTCAACTTCCAGCCCGTAATGGTCAAAGATCGGCTCTTCTTCATCATAAAGTTCGATCGAATATTTCATCTTTGCTGCAAAGGTCGAAATAAAATGTACAATACGGTCGTAATCAACCTGTGAATCAACAACTATTTTATCAACTTGCTCAGTAACAATATCCCGAACCACTTTCTGGACAACGTCCAGGTCTGAATGCAGCAGCGACGGCACCGCAGCCTTGGCCTGACGCTTGGATATTTCCTCCCACAAGGTCGTCAGATACTGCATATCGGCCAACAGATCTTCCTCACTTTTGCCTTCCGAAACAGTCCTGACTATGTAACCGGAGCCAGCTTTTTTGAGCCGTTCAACAATTTCGCGCAGGCGTTCACGCTCTTCCTCGTCCTCAATCCGCCGTGAAATACCGATATGATCAACCGTCGGCATGTACACCAGATGTCGCCCCGGCAGGGAAATATGGGACGTAATCCGCGCTCCCTTGGTGCCAAGCGGCTCCTTGGAAATCTGGACCAGCAGTTCCTGTCCCTCCTGCAGAAGGTCCTCAATCGGATGAAGCGGACGGAACTCGTGGCGATCGGTGCCATCGTGTTCTTCTGTCGGTTCGTCATCCTTTTTAGTGCCGGCATACAACAGCGACTCATATTCTTCGATCGCATCGAAGACATCTGCGACGTAGAGGAAGGCAGCCTTTTCCAGACCGACATCCACAAAGGCAGCCTGCATTCCCGGCAAAACACGGATAACACGCCCTTTGTAAATATTGCCCACTATTCCCTTTTCACGGCTGCGTTCGATATAAAGCTCGGCAATGGTGCCGTTCTCAATCAGCGCAATACGGGTTTCGTGGGAAGCAGCATTAATTACTAACTCAGCTCCCATGGTGATTTTCTCCATTTACATGAAATATATGAACTAAAAAATTGTGCAAAATTGTTATGGGGTAAAAATGACTTCCAGTTTCTCGACCTGGATATCATCACCCTGAAGCGTTTCATCGCCGGTTATAGCCCGGGCGAACTCAATCGGCTTGCCGCGTTTGGCGACTAACTCTACCGCGTGACCATTCGCGACAAGAGACACCGTTTCGCCCCGCAGATCAACTGACTGGGTCTGCCCTTTTTTGGTCCGCTGAATGGCAAAAGAATCATGTGCCAAAAACTGCACACATTTTTCATGCAATCCTTCAGGATCTGAACCGGCTAGAGTTATCCGATAACGGGTGGCATCAATCAGGGTCGAGATGGATGGTGCCTTGGCATCAAACTCAGCAGACTCCATAATCCGCAACCCTTCCGGGAGCACCGCATTAAGCTGATTTTTCACCGCCAGAGGTGTAATTCCGGCGGCAACAAACATGTCCATGTACTCCGCCTGTGACTCAACTCCAACAGAAGTTGCAGTCCCAAAGGAAAAACGGGGGTGCGGGTGAAAGCCAAGCGAAAAGAGGATCGGCACATCTCCCCTGCTGACAGCGCGGGTAAATACGGTAATCAACTCAAGATGACTTAAATATCTCATCACACCGGTTTTAGAAAATCTGAGGCGCATCCTGACTGCGGGCACTTCACCTGACCGGGTATGTGGTCGGGGTGGCAGTGGTGCCTGTACAGAAATCCGATTTGAAACTTTTGTAAAATCACACACGCCACAGGCGCTGCAATCGCCGTCACGGCAATCCTTTGTATCTGCTTCAGCAAGCGCCCGCGCCCGCTCAGCCAGTAAAAATTCACGCGTTACACCGCAATCAAGATGATCCCACGGGAGCACTTCATCCAGCTCACGGCGCCGCAAATACCATTCAGGGGCGACATCACATTCAGCAAAAGCCCGCATCCAGCGCTCCAACGAAAAATGTTCCCGCCAACCGTCGAAGCGACAGCCAAGCTCAACGGCTCGAACCAAAACCGGCGCCAAGCGGCGATCTCCACGGGCAAAGACACCTTCCAAAAACGAAAGAGGCGCATCCTGCCATTTAAACTTCAGCTTACGTTTTTTCAGATCGCAGTGCAGCTGGTACTGGAGATCAGTGGTTTGCTGGGAAGAAATCTGAGGTTCCCACTGGAAAGGAGTATGTGCTTTAGGAACAAACGTGCTGACGGCAACATTAACATCGCCGGAAACAGCACTCCCTTTGGACTGGTCTTTCACCTGGCGAGCCAGCGTCGCGATCTGGGCAATATCGTCTGCCGTTTCGCCCGGCAGGCCGATCATAAAGTAGAGCTTGATCAGGCGCCATCCGGCGTTATAGATGGCAGCAGCACCGGCAATAAGATCAGCTTCGGTAATGCCCTTGTTTATTACCTTGCGCATCCGGTCGCTACCGGCTTCCGGAGCCAGTGTAAAACCGGTTTTACGGACTTTTTTTATCTCATCGATCAGTTCATCCGACAGGCTTCCAACCCGAAGCGAGGGGAGCGAGACCGCAATCCTGTCCTCAGCATAACGGGCCATCAATTCCGTCACCAACGGGGTAACACATGAATAATCACCGGTGGAAAGAGACAGCAGTGATATTTCATCATAGCCGGTACTATTGAGCGATTTTTCAATGATATTCAGGATTGTTTCGGGAGAGCGCTCGCGCAGCGGACGATACACATAACCGGCCTGGCAGAAACGACAACCTCGGGTACACCCGCGAGCGATTTCCACCGCCACCCGGTCATGGATCGTTTTCATAAACGGCACGACGGGAGAATCCGGGTAGGGAGCGGCGTCGAGGTCCGCCAGAAAGCGTCTGCGCACCGAGGTATATCCGGGCTT
Organism: uncultured Geobacteraceae bacterium; assembly: GCA_903879825.1. Classification (GTDB taxonomy): domain Bacteria; phylum Desulfobacterota; class Desulfuromonadia; order Geobacterales; family Pseudopelobacteraceae; genus JACRCG01. The sequence goes on along the minus strand of CAIRND010000261.1, from coordinate 1,304 downwards.
AAGGGGAGCGATGGCGCTTAAAGTACCATCGAGATTATACTGAGGCTCAAAAAACGACGGAATATAGATCCCATCTATGGCTGAAAGCCGTTCAAGCAACTGGGCCTTGGTATCACCCGATCGTTTGGCCTCACGCACCGCCTCTGCAACGGCCACAACAGCTTCCTCGCCATCCCCTAATAATACTGCATCAAAAAAAGGAGCCAATGGCTCAGGATTGTAGGCGCAGGGACCACCGGCAATAATAAGCGGAAATGGTGCCTCACGGTCGCAAGCCAGAAGAGGAATATTACTCAGGCGGAGCATGGAGAGGATATTTGTATATGAAAGTTCGTACTGAAGAGTAAAACCAATAATGTCGCAGTCGGCAAGTGGAGTTGACGTTTCGAGTGTCGCCAGCGGAACAGCGGCAGACAGCATCTGGGCTTCCATATCTGGCCAGGGGGCAAAAACCCGCTCAGCAGCAACCCCTTCGACCTGATTCAGAATGTGGTACAGTATTTTCAGTCCCAGATGGCTCATGCCGACTTCATACACATCCGGAAACGCGAGAGCAAAGCGCAGTTCAGCGACATCCTTACGGATTGAGCCCATTTCACCACCCATATAACGGGCAGGTTTTTCGACAGCTAAAAGATTCATTAATAAAATTCAGTTCTTGTGCAGGATATTGAAGGTCGTGAACTATAGCAAATCGATAGGGGATTTTGCAAGGGAAATAGCTGTTTTAACACAGAGACACTCCCGACCCTTGCACTTTGCCTCCCTGATGATTATTATGGGCACTAATCGGTTTTTCCAGGTATTTTCTTCTGCACACAGGAGGGATCGCAATGAACACACTAAAAACAACATTTTTAATGGCGCTGCTGACGGTACTTCTGGTGCTGATCGGCGGAGTGATCGGCGGCAGAGGGGGCATGACAACCGCCTTTCTGCTGGCAGGCGCAATGAATTTGTTTTCCTATTGGTTCTCGGACAAAATTGTACTGCGCATGTACGGAGCAGAGCCGATCGAAGAACAGGATAATCCCCGTTTCTACGGCATGGTGCGGCATCTGGCCGGGCGTGCCGGGCTGCCGATGCCACGGGTGTATGTCATCCAGGACGACAGCCCGAATGCTTTTGCAACCGGACGTAACCCAGAACACGCAGCCATTGCGGCAACCACCGGCATTATGCGGCTTTTAAATGACGAAGAACTGGCAGGAGTTATGGCCCATGAACTTGGTCATGTCAAAAACCGCGATATCCTTGTCTCCACTGTGGCAGCGACATTTGCCGGTGCAATCACCTATCTGGCG